>CAWVTO010000238.1:0-3121 GCA_963932895.1 uncultured bacterium | reverse complement strand
ATAGTCTACCCAAAGACCTCCCATAGTGTAGTGTACCGCAGGATAGATCATCATCGGCGTTTCGTATGGATTCTCATCTGCGATTTGCTTGTACATATCAAACAGATTACCATACTTAGCCTTTACGATATCTTTTCCAAGTTCTTTTATTCTAGCGTCAGTAGTATTAGACTCTCCTTTTAGCAAAGCTTGCTCTTTACCGTATCTCACTATTGCAGAGGCAAAGTCAAGATAGACAGCTTCTCCCGTAGCATTCACACCAAAACCAGCGTCACAACGTTCTTTGGCAGCTCTACTTGCCACGTCACGCGGCACTAAGTTACCAAAAGCAGGATACCTACGCTCCAGGTAGTAATCTCTGTGCTCCACAGGAATATCCGTAGGCTTTAGTTTTCTACTCCTTACAGCTTCTACATCTTCTTTACGAGCAGGCACCCATATACGTCCGTCGTTTCTGAGCGATTCAGACATTAAGGTAAGCTTACTTTGATAGTCTCCACTACGTGGAATACACGTAGGGTGGATTTGTGTGTAGCAAGGATTTGCGAAGTATGAACCTCGTCGGTGTGCTTTCCAAGCTGCACTTGTATTGCTACCCATAGCATTGGTACTCAAGAAGAATACGTTTCCATATCCACCTGTACCCAATACTACTGCGTGAGCAGAATGTCTTTCTATTTCTCCTGTAATGAGGTTACGTGCTATGATACCACGAGCCTTACCGTCTACGATTACTAAATCTAGCATCTCATGGCGGTTAAACATTTGTATTTTACCACGAGCTATCTGGCGGTTCATGGCTGAGTATGCTCCAAGCAACAGTTGTTGTCCTGTTTGCCCTTTAGCATAGAAGGTTCTAGAAACCAATACACCACCAAACGAACGATTATCTAGCAACCCACCATAGTCTCTAGCAAAAGGAACTCCTTGTGCTACACATTGATCTATGATATTGGTAGATACCTCTGCAAGTCTATGTACGTTTGCTTCTCTACTTCTGTAGTCTCCTCCTTTTACAGTATCGTAAAACAATCTATAGGTAGAGTCACCATCACCTTGATAGTTTTTGGCAGCATTGATACCCCCTTGAGCTGCTATAGAGTGTGCTCTACGTGGCGAGTCTTGGTAGCAAAATGCTTTTACATTGTATCCTTGCTCTGCAAGTGTAGCTGCTGCACTACCTCCTGCAAGGCCAGTACCAACTACAATAATATCTATATTCCGTTTATTGGCGGGGTTTACCAAGTTTACTTTGTCTTTGTACGTAGTCCACGTATCCTTGAGAGGCTGTCCGTGGGGTACTTTTCCGTCTAATGTTGACATATCTTCTTTGTTATACTATTAGATTAATGAGAAAAAAAATGAACTAAGGCTACAACTACAAATCCTGCTGGTACTGCAATAGCAAATACATTACCCAATTTTTTGATAACGGGTGTGTACTTTGTGCTGTTATATCCTACAGACTGAAATGAGGATTGGAAACCGTGCAGTAAGTGCAGTGATAGCATTACAAAAGAAAGTACATACAATGCTACTCGAATAGGCTGTCCTGCAAACTTGTGCACTAGCTCCTCGTGATATCTAAAATGGTCCGCTCCGGGAAGCATACCACTCATATCTCCTTGTATATACTTTACGTTGATCTCTGGAATCCAAAAATCATAAAAGTGTAACGCTAAAAATGCCAGTACTGCTAATCCAGAGATGATCATGTTGCGACTCATCCAGCTCGCATTTGCACTGCCTTTGTACATGGCGTACTTCACCTCACGAGCCTGGCTATTTTGATACTCTAGGTACATTCCCCACACAAAGTGAAAAATTACAGAGAAAATCAACACCGGCTGTAATATGTACTGAACCAAAGGATTGGTTCCCATAAAGTGCGATACTTCATTGAATAAATCAGAACTGAACACAGACATCATATTGATGCTCAGGTGCTGTAAAAGGAAGAACATCAGGAAGAATCCTGTGAGTGCCATAATCACTTTTCTTCCGATACTCGATAAACCTTGTTTATTGCTTGCCATATATTGCTTTTAAAACAACAAATTTAACAATGTGTTTAGAAGGGGCTAAACTTTATTTTGATATTGAACCTTTCTAAATAATTTAATTGAGTAAATCCGATACAAGTCCGTCACTCTAGCTATAACTAAACACGCTTAAACTCTCTTCCATTGATGATTAAAAGAACAGAATACTTCTTTGGTGCATGTAGACATTAATAATACATTATCTAATAAATGCAATTGTATTGCATTTATAGACGTAACCTTGTAACCCATATTTTTTGAAGAAACGAAATTTCACTCGAATGAAACAACATTGAATCATTTGAGCGGACTTTGATAAACAAACCAATACAACTTAAACTATAACAAATTATTTTATGAAAAAACACAATTTCATTGTGCTAGTTGCTCTACTACTATTTGCATGCGGAGTCAATGCACAGGTTACCAGCTATCCTTTCACAGAGGGTTTTGAAGGAGCCACTTTCCCTCCGACTAACTGGACACAAGATACCGTCTCTGGATCTGGTGGATGGACATCAAACAACGGAAACCAAAACAGTTCTGTATCTGCTAAAACAGGTTCTTTAAATGCGTACTTTTACGTAAACAGCACCAGTGGAAGTACGACTAGACTGATATCGCCTGCAATGAACATTTCGGGTCTCACAAATCCTAGGCTGATATTTCAACACTCGCAAGTTGCGTGGGGTTCAGATCAAGATACACTAGGAGTTTATTATAAAATTTCTGCTACAGGCACGTGGACATTGCTAGCATCCTATGCTACTAATATTACATCTTGGACCGAGAGAACTATAAGTCTTCCCAATGCATCAACTGATTATTATGTCGCTTTTGAAGCATACGCTGAATATGGTCGCGGTGTTACTCTAGATGATTTTAAAGTAGAAGCCACTCCTAGCTGTCTAGCTCCCAGTTTACCAACTACGTCGAGTATTCTTTCTGACACTGCCAACCTTACTTGGACAGAAAATGGAACTGCTAACTATTGGCAAATAGAGTGGGACACGGCCAATTTCGTACAAGGTACTGGCAACTCACTTGTAACTAGCTCAATCTCTTATTCTCTTACCAAT
>CAWVTO010000237.1:0-3122 GCA_963932895.1 uncultured bacterium | reverse complement strand
TATCCTGTGGCTCATTGCCTATCACAGATCGAAACAAGTCTGTGTCAAAATCACTATGTATGCCAGAACCAATCAGAGTCCCGTCTTCAACAAGAGGTGCTTTCTCTGTACAAG
This sequence comes from uncultured bacterium, assembly GCA_963932895.1. Taxonomy (GTDB): domain Bacteria; phylum Bacteroidota; class Bacteroidia; order NS11-12g; family UBA9320; genus UBA9320. The sequence goes on along the minus strand of CAWVTO010000237.1, from coordinate 3,008 downwards.
AAACGCCTAAGATAGATAGCAATGAGAGAAATACGTAAATACTGCATTTATTCATAACGCTGGCAAAGATACATCATTTGGCAGAGACGATAATTAATTTATCGGTCAAACTTTTCAATTGAAGTTGTTTAAATCATCCGTTTATAAGTAAATAGTGAAGCCAATGATAAATTAACCTACTTATCCTTAAATTTGAAACGTAGATGATGGATAAGATAAAGTGCCCCAATTGTGCTCACGAGTTTGATGTAGAAGAAGCTCTAAGCGGTAAGCTTGAAGCTCACTTCAAAGAGGAATACGAACGTAAGGTATCTGAGCAGGCAGATAAATTCAATGCAAAGGAAGAAGTGTTGGCCAAAGAAATGGAGGCTTTTGAGCAAAAGAAAGAAAACCAAAACGAGATATTCAAAGAACGCCTCGCCAAGCAGATAGAGAAAGAAAAGGAAACTATCCAAAAATCTACTCAAGAATCATTTGAGCAGCAGCTCAAAGCTCTAGCGGATGAAAACGAGAAAAAGAAAGCAGAAAACCGCGAGCTAAAAGCAGCGGAAATAAACCTACTAAAGAGGGAAAATGACCTCAAAGAAAAAGCAGAAGAACTGCAGCTTGAGGTAGATAAAAAAATGCTAGAGAAGCAGAGTGAGATAGAGGAGAAAGGCAGAGCTAAAGAACGCGAAGCAAATCTACTTAGAGAAAAAGAGTTTCAGAAAAAGCTAGAAGATCAGAAAAAGCTAATAGATGAGATGAAGCGTAAGGCCGAGCAAGGCAGTATGCAAATGCAAGGTGAGATACAGGAACTTGCTCTAGAAAACCTACTGGCTACCTCCTACCCTTTTGATGATATCACTGAAGTAGGCAAAGGAATACGCGGAGCAGACTGCATACAAACTGTGCGAAATCGCTTGCAACAGGTGTGTGGCTCTATTGTATATGAGAGCAAACGCACCAAAGCATTTGCAGGAGACTGGATAGATAAACTAAAACAAGATCAGATAACGGCTAAAGCAGATATTGCTGTGATAGTAACAGAGACCATGCCAAGCGATATGGAACGGTTTGGTGAAAAGGATGGTGTATGGATCTGTGGATTTCATGAGGTAAAAAGCCTCAGCTTTGTGCTACGTGAAATGCTCATAAAAACCCACTCGGTAAAGAGCAGTGAAGTAAACAAAGGGGACAAAATGGAGTTGCTCTACAGCTATCTTACGGGTAACGAATTTGTACAAAACATACAACGCATAGTAGAAAACTATGATGGTATGATAAATCAATTAAATAGTGAGAAAAAAGCCATGCATAAGATCTGGGCACAGCGGGAGAAATCTATTTGGGTAGTACAAGAAAATATTGGATCACTGTTTGGCAGTATTAAGGGAATAGCAGGAAATGCTCTCTCTACTAGTAGTGTACTAGAACTACCAGACACCACTATAGACGAAATTTGATTTTATTTCAGTAACACAGTCTACCGGGAAACAAACCCTCGATAATTGACTATTCACAATTAACATTTCACTAATTTCGCATCCATGCAATTTTGGTGGCTTTTCATGTTGTTTTTCTTTCCCTTTATAGGTGGAGTTATTGGGTTATTGGTGCAATCTGAGAAGACACGTCAGCTCAAATTATTCTTAGCTTTCAGTGGTGCCTTTCTCATCAGTATCACTATACTAAATCTCATACCAGAAGTATACGAAACTCTTGGTCACAAAGCAGGTTACTATATACTCGGAGGTTTCTTTTTGCAAATAGTACTCGACTTTTTCACCAAAGGAATCGAACACGGACACCTGCACATACACGATCTCAAAAAAGGATTTCCTTACTCTGTTTTTATAGCACTTAGTTTACATGCATTTATTGAGGGCCTAAGTTTGGGTGGAGGGGCTTTTAGCGAAGAGATACAGAACAATATGGTTTTTGCCATAGGGTTGCACGAGCTTCCTGCGGCATTTGCACTAGCCGTAGTTTTGAAGAGTGTATTTTCTAAAACCAACATCAACTACCTGTACATTGCTATCTATGCAGTAATGGTGCCCTCAGGCATACTCATAGGCTCTTCACTTACAGGATACGAAGAGGTACTCACAGGTCTTATTGGTTTGGTCATTGGGGTATTCTTGCACATTAGTACTACTATTTTGTTCGAAAATAATGAGAGCCATACGTACGGACGATATAAACTCGTTGCTATAGCAATAGGCCTAGGCGTGGCACTCTTGGCTGTCAATTTTCACATTCATTGAACAACAACTTTTTAATACGCGTATTGCTATACATCACTGTGTTGGTGATGGCCATCTATTTTGTATACGTATTAATTCCCCAGAAGAAAACAACTCCGGCTCCCACCACACATATCCCTATTCAAGTAACCTACTACACACCAGACAAACACCTTGATGAAGCTGCTGAATACTGCGATAGTTTGGGATACAATACGGAGTTTGCTATTCTTATCAACCTGGCTCCACACTCAGGTAACTATCGCTTTTTTGGATTCAACTTGGAGACAAAGGACACTCTCCTAAAAGGTTTGGTAGCTCACGGTCATTGCCAAAGTACAGAAAACAGGTTTGCCCAATTCAGTAATGAGTTTGGCAGTAATTGCTCTTCCTTGGGTCACTACAAGGTAGGCGGACAGTACAAAGGTTCTTTTGGTATTTCTTACAAACTACATGGGCTAGACTCCAGCAATAGCAACGCACTAAGTCGCTATGTAGTGCTTCACTCCCACTCGTGTATTCCCGATGAAGAATGGGAAGATGATATCTGCCAAAGTGAAGGATGCCCCACAGTATCTCCAATCGTATTTCAGAAGCTTATTCCATATTTGGACAATGCTAAAAAGCCGGTGCTGCTTTGGATTTATGACTAACTAGTAGTGAGAATAAACACTATTTTTTTCTTTTGCCGCCATATCTTTTTGCCCTGAAGCAACACGCCACAAACGAAAAATGAAATTTTGTAGTACTAAAGTCCTAGTTCCGACAACAGTTTAGTCTTGA
>CAWVTO010000236.1:0-3133 GCA_963932895.1 uncultured bacterium | reverse complement strand
CTCCCTAAATTTTCTAATATTATAGGAAAAGGACAACATCACGTACCGCGTAAGTACATTGCTATTGGTTTCCTCATAATAACTGTCATAAAAATTTTGAGATACGTTGTTGTTTTGTCCGAGTATATCATACATACTCAGTTGAATCTCTCCTCTTTTGTTTTTAAACAACTGTCTACCTACTCCAGCGGTCCACAGTAAGACTCTATTGTTTAATAAATCACTCAACCCAAAGTACTCCTGGTGCTGCAACTGCGTGCGAAAGGTAATACCAAACGGCATTATCCAATCGTATTTTATCTTACTGGTTTGAACCAGATAGCTATTATCCAAGTCACTATTGAGCGAGTTTGCACTCAGTACATAGTTGCTCTCAGTAGAGATAGTAAAGTCGATTTTATCGCTAATATTACTGCTCAACACGACACCTAATCCATAGTTTTGATTGAACGTATTCGATTCTACATTATTGATAAGTGATGGAATATTAGTAATTCCTGCATTCAAGTTCAGATTAAGATTGCTCTTGAGCTTAGCAACGGGAAAACCAAAGGTTACAAAGGAATTTGCTGTAAACTGACCATCCAGATTTATGGGGTTAGTAAGTTGGCTACCGCGTGGTATACGCACACCGTTGTACACCGTATCTCGCTGTGCCGTGAATGTACTCTGACCAATATAATTATTAGCAAAGCCACCATTTATCATGGCATAAAAAATGGTATTATTCTTAGCATTGGTCACATTATACTTACTCATCACCCAGTGCCCATACGTTTGCCTTAGCGACGAATTTCCTGTGCTTAGTTGCAATGTATTCGAATTGTCTACGGATGTGGTGAGTTGATTTGCTTGCGGTTTGGTGTTGTACGTGCGGTACATGGTAAACCAAGATGCTTTGTTTTTTAGCCGAGCTCTATAGAGAGCAAAAGGCAAGAAGTTGTGAAAGGTCTGGTTCACAAGATCACGAGTGGGCACTGTTTGGGTATTATCCAACGTAGAGAATTCATATTTCAAGCGAGCTACGAAGCCCCCTTTTCGGTTAAATTTTCTAAAACCAATACCTGCTTGGTGCGTATTCCAATCATTGTTATACACAGACGCAAGACTAGAGTCAAATGTACCTATGCCTTGAGCTATCACTCCGCTAAACGTCTGCTGATTTGTAACATTAATACTGTTGCTAAAATCATAACTAACAAAAGTCCCGAGACCTTTACTTCCTATAGGTTCGCTAAACATAATACTGGTTTTTAGTCCATCGGTATTTTCATCTAAATCACCTACTTGATCTATGTTGCTTAATACAGCATTGGTATTGTTAATTGAGTTTAGTTGATTGTCTCCGTCTGTGCGATCTATATCACTTTTCACCTGTACAAAAATGCTTCTACCCCGCTTCTCTCCATTGAACCTAAACATGAGGTTGTTACTCATTTTCAGGGCAAACAAATCACTACTAAAAGTTTGACTAAGGGCGTTAACTATAGACTCTTCTCTGGTTGTACCTCCTGCAAGTGCACTTTTCCCTTTGTTTTGTTGTATCGAGACACTCGGTATATAAAAGAAAGAAATTTTTGGATTCACCTTGTACACCAATTTAGCGTTAAGCTTATGGTTAATATTAGTACTTTCATTGGAATCCGTCTCCTCATATTGCTGTCCACTGGAGTTGTCTATATAGTAGTTTTGAAACGATCTGTTGACTGCTTCATTGGTCCCTTGGTTGTAAAAGTAGCTGCTACTTATGTCTATCTTTTTACCCCAATTGTCTTGATAGTTCAGTCCACCTGCAATAGTTTCTGTAATACCTCCTGTACTACCCACCCTAAAATCACTAGCACTACCTCCTGCACTAAAACCGCTTAGGAAAGAGGGTCGACCACCGCTACTGGGTCCTCTACCGCCTTTACGGCCACCACTTCCTCTACTACTATTATCACCTAATACACCCAATAGATCTTCTGAACTAAAGTTTTGCTGGTTTATATTATTGACTTGGCCAAGTACAGAGAGTCTACGTTCTCCTCGAAACATATTGATATTTCCTCCAGCAGCATATCTATTGTCCAAACCTCCACCGGCATATACTTTACCAAACTCACCGTTTCTCATGTTTATTTTGGTTACAATATTTATCGTTTTCACACGTGTTCCATCATCTACACCACTGGCTTTGCTCTGCTCGCTCTGGTCATCAAATATCTGAATCTTGTCTACTACCTCCGCAGGCAATGTAGTAAGAGCAGTCTTAGGATCCTGGCCAAAAAACTGTTTACCATCTACTAATACTTGTTGTACCTTTTCTCCCTGTGCCTTTAGTTCTCCATTGTCATCTTGCACACCTGGCATTTTCTCCAAAAGGTCTTTGGCACTTGCATTTTGGTTCGTTTTGTAAGCCTTGGCATTAAAAGATGTGGTATCTCCTTGAGTGGTAGCTTGTACTGCCTGTTGCTTCACATTCACCCTTTTCAGCTCTGTTACTTTATCGCTGAGTAGTATAGTCCCCAAATAGTCGTCTCGCCATACACGTAGCGGCTCTGAGTAAGGTTGCAGTCCGAGATAATTTATTTTTAGCGTGTACTCTCCTCTTTTGAGGTCAATTGTGAATGCTCCTTTAGTATCAGATACAGCACCGGCGGCTATGTTGCTGTCGGCCGTAATAACAAAAATGGTAGCTCCCACTATGGCTTCCTTGGTTTCTGCATTTTTCAACTTACCTCCTATTGGAAAGGTTTGTGCAGATATAGATACGGTAAAAAAAATAGCGATGGCGAGAAGTATATGTTTCATTCCTATATAGTATTACAAAGATATTTTGATTATGATTTATCCATGACCACTTTATCTTTTGTTTTAGACGATATACTTGTAAGAAACATTCATTGTATATTTGAGTAAATGAAAAACGCATTTTTCTTCATAGTAATAGTCTTACTTAGCCTAAATATTAACGCTCAATCATCACAAAATGCCCTCCATTTTGATGGAAGCAACGACTATGTACAAACTACATTCCCAGCGATAACGGGGAATAGTGCACGTACCATAGAAGCATGGATAAAGACAACATCAAACTCTAATCCGTCAGCTAGTGGGGTACAACATATCATTACAGATATGGGAAACTTCG
>CAWVTO010000235.1:0-3155 GCA_963932895.1 uncultured bacterium | reverse complement strand
TTTCTAGGTGTGTTAACTCACCATGTCCAGCAGTGAAGGCAAGTTTCAATTCTTTGCCTGCCAAACCTTTTCGCAAAGCTGTTCCTATCTCGTACTCCAGTAGTTCTATTGAGCTATTTATTTCTACCTCTAGCGGTTTACCAAACTCCCTTTTTAATAAGTTTAGTGGGTATTCAACACCTTTATAGTACACTACTCCAGCGGGTATAATAAACTTATCTGTTGGAGCCTCATCCGGTTTAGCTTCTGGTCGTTCTATTTTGAGTCCTTTGGCATATAGCTCTTGTAATATGGCTTCCTTCTCTTTAAGTTCTTTATCATCGAGTACGTCTTCAAACTTAAATTTGATTTTTCCACCAGAAGCATATTTGAACTCATTGAGCATATCCCGACTGGCAGATTGCAGACGCTTATATTCCAACGGCAACTCTCCATCTAAAAATAGGGTGATATACGCTTCATCATCCAGCTTATTTATCAAGTTTTTTGTTGACTGCGATAGTGTAAATCGTTTTTCTTTGGTAAGGTCAAATCGCTGATAAAACTGCGACGCAAGCACATTGAGCACCAAGATGGCCACACCCAGCAATACCGCTTTCTTGAGTATGATCTTATGGGCGAATAAGTTGTTAAGTCTTACCATTTTCTGCTACCTAAAACGATGTACGTTAAACCTAAAAAAACACTCACTAGCGAGCCGAAGTACACCAAGTCTCTCGTATCGACTACTCCTCTGCTAATGGAGTCATAGTGCAACTGAATACCAAGTGACTGGACCATGCTATCCCATGACCCGAATAATGATAAACTGCTAAGTTGCTGAAAGCCAACATAGATAAAAAAGCATAAGAACATACTCAGTATAAATGCGACGATCTGATTTGGAGTAACTGCTGAAGCAAAAACACCTATGGCACAATATGAAGCACCTAATAGGACTAACCCTATATAGGAACCCCAAGTAGCACCCACGTCTATATTGCCTTTGGGCAAGCCAAGTTGATATACTGAATAGAAGTAAAGCAGCGTAGGTAATATGGCAAAAATCACCAAAACCGTTGCAGCTAAGAATTTTCCCATTATTATCTGAAAATCTGTAATTGGCTTCGTGCTCAATATTTCAAATGTTCCTTGTTTTATCTCCTCAGAGAAAGATCGCATGGTAATTGCAGATATCAAAAATATAAAGATCCATGGTGCGATAAAAAACAATATATCCAAATTGGAATGTCCTTGAGAAAGGACATTACCATCTGCAAACACCCAAGTAAATAGCCCGTTTATTAACAGGAATACGATAATAACGACATACGCTATTAACGAACTCAAGAAACTCCTTATCTCTTTTTTAAAGATGCTATACATTTTTCGTTAACTGCTGAAATACAGACTCTAGTGTCTCTTCTTTCTCTCTTTGTTCTATAATAACGGTCTCTGCATCTACTGCAAACTGGAATAATACAGAAGCTAAATCTGTGTCCTTACCTCCGGTAACAGTAAATCCCTTATTCTCTTCTTGAACGACTTTTTCTATGCCTATACACTTTGCCAAGTCGTGTTTATTGATGGCATCTCTGAATCGTATTAACACTTCTTTTCGACCAGCAGACATTTCTTTTTTGATATTATCAACGCTATCGTCTGCTACAATATGCCCCTTGTTAATAATAACTACTCTGCTGCACATAGCTTCTACCTCTTGCATAATATGTGTGGAGAGCAAGATGGTTTTGTCTTTGCTAAGACTAGCAATTAATCGCCTTATCTCTCCCATTTGATTGGGGTCTAAGCCGTTGGTAGGCTCATCTAATATTAGTACATCAGGATCATTGAGCAATGCTTGGGCCAAGCCTACCCGCTGTCTATACCCTTTTGATAACTGTCCTATTTTTTTTGTACGCTCTAAGGTCAATCCCGTCTTTTGTATAACACGCTCTATCTCTTCCTTTGCATTTTTCAATTGGTATATATCTGCATTGAATTGTAGGTACTCCACAATATACATATCGTCATACAACGGATTTAATTCTGGCAAATAGCCGATTTTGCGTTTCACCTTTAACGGATCTTTAGTAACATCGATACCCATCACCTTAGCTGTTCCGCTGGTCTGCGGTATATAGCCACTCAATATTTTCATTGTGGTGCTCTTACCTGCACCGTTTGGACCCAAAAAACCGACCACTTCACCAGCCTGTATGCTAAATGAAATATTGTCTATGGCTTTTTGATCGCCATACACCTTGGTAAGATTATTGATTTCTATCGACATTCTCGTTTACTTAACGCTTGATGATAACGTTAAAATATGCACTATTATGTTTTGTACTAAGTAATAATGTATATCGTCCAGTTGCAACACTGCCTACATCTATTGCAGATGAACCACTAAGGTTTTTTTCTAAAACAACGCGGCCCTGATTGTCTATCAATTGTATAGTTCCTTGTATGGTAGTGCCGTCTGTGGTAAGGTAGAGAACGTTTGCCGCTGGGTTTGGATATACAGAATAGCTTACGCCGTCCAATGCAAATGTACTCGCTGAGCTTAGTATCTCCATTTCATCCATTCCTATACAACCGTTGGAGTCCGTTACTATAACCGAATAAGGACCTTTATCTTTTACTTGGATACTTTCGGTAGACTCACCTGTACTCCACTCGTAGGTGTCATACCCCGCTCCTGGGGTAAGTACCAGAGGATCTTGTGTTCTAAGTGACGTATCTCTGCCAAGACTAATCGTTGGGCTTGTATATACAGTCACTTCAATACTGTCTATATAAACACACTCCTCTTGACTTTCTACTTCAAGGTAGTAAAGGCCGGGTCCTATTACATTAAATGTCTGACCATCAGTGCCATTAAACCAGGTATACGTTTTCATACCACTTGGGCCTCTTAGTTGTAGACTAATGTTGTCACAAGCTCCAGTATCATTGCCCAAAGAAAATGTGGGCAATGCAATCGTGAATAGCTGAACAGTATCATAACTCGGACAACCAAAACGGTTGTATGCTTCTGCTACAATTGCACCTTGACTAGTGGCTGTAAAATCAGACTTATTCGTTAGTATACCGTTCCACTTGTAGCCGGTCAACACACTATTCCCAAAAAACAGGACTGATTCTCCTTCGCACACCGCAGAATCTTGACCCAA
>CAWVTO010000234.1:0-3165 GCA_963932895.1 uncultured bacterium | reverse complement strand
CTATCACGATCAGAAACCTAGGAGATCCAGGGAAAAATCTAGAGACGCTTACACAAGACAATGACGGAAACAGCTTTAAAGTATGGAATTTTAGCGGAGCAAATGAAGGTGCTTTTGGTATTACGGTTGGCACTGCTTTGTTCCAATCATCTCCCAATAGTGAGAAAGACATTCAAGATTCAGTGAGTACAGCAGATGCGGAGTGGCCAGCTAGATGGACGTCTAGAAATGGTACTACCTTCAAAAAACTATCTGCAGATGCATGGGCTACCGTTACCAACGATGCTACCATAGCAGCTGCTTGGGAAGCAGGCGGTACGGCACAAACAAGTGTTGTAGTGGCTGAAGGAGATGTGTATGTTTTAAACTTAGCGGGATCAGATGTCTATTCTCTTGTGAGAATTGTGGATGTAGTACGTACTCCAAGTGATAACTTAGATTATGTAGAGTTTGAATTTAAAAGACAATTGTAATAAGCGGTAACTTGTTTACTAATAATATCACAAAAGGTGGGTGCATTGCATCCACCTTTTTTTATTTGCATAATTATTAGAAAGAATATGAGCGAGATAAAGACCATAGGAGTGTATACCAGTGGAGGAGATGCACCCGGTATGAACGCTGCAGTACGTGCTGTAGTGCGAACGGCCGTATACAAAGGCTTGAAGGTGAAAGGAATACAAAGAGGGTATGAAGGGATGATAAGCAATGATATCATTGATTTAGATCGTCAGTCGGTAGCCAATATCATTCAACGTGGCGGAACTTTCTTAAAGACCGCACGCAGTATGGCGTTTATGACACCCGAAGGCCGTAAGAAAGCTCACGAAAACTTACAGAGTCAGGAGATAGATGCATTGGTTTGTATAGGTGGAAATGGCTCCTATACAGGTGCCAATATTTTCAACCAAGAGTACGGTATGCCGTGTATTGGGATACCCGGAACCATAGACAATGATTTGTATGGCACAGATTATACCATAGGATACGATACGGCAATAAATACAGCCCTAGACTCTATAGATAGAATACGGGATACTGCACACAGCCATGAACGCGTGTTTATAGTAGAAGTAATGGGACGCGATAGTGGTTTTATTGCTCTTGATGTGGCTATTGCTGGTGGAGCTGAAGGAGCGTTAATACCAGAAGATCTGGCCGATTGGGATAAGGTAATCACACACTTCAATAGACCCAATAGACGTAAAAAATCGTTCTCTATAATAGTAGTAGCAGAAGGCGATGAACAAGGTGGTGCTTTGATACTCGAAAAAAGACTAACGGAGTTATATCCCGATTTGAAAATAAGGAGTACCATATTGGGTCATGTGCAGCGTGGAGGTAGTCCGAGTGCTAGAGATAGAATACTGGCATCTCGCTTAGGATCAGAAGCAGTAAAAGCTCTTCTTGATGGACAAAAAAGTGTAACCGTAGGTATAGTGAGTGATAAGGTGGTGTATACACCATTTGATCTAGCTATTGCGGGTAAGAAGTCTGTAGATCCTGCACTTATAGAGTTGGCAGAGATACTGGCTATATAGTGAGTATCTAGCGTAATTAAAAAGCCCGAACACAGTGATGTATTCGGGCTTTTTAGTATGTGTTGTTTTGTTAATTACACGTCGATACGTGCGTACTTGGCATTTGCTTCTATAAACTCTCTACGCGGTGGCACTTCGTCACCCATGAGCATAGAGAATACTCTATCTGCCTCAGCTGCATTGTCAAGCGTTACAAGCTTAAGTGTTCTTCTTTCTGGATCCATGGTTGTTTCCCAAAGTTGCTCAGCATTCATCTCACCTAGACCTTTGTATCGTTGAATCTTTACACTGTCTGGATTGTCTCCACCCAAGTCACGTACGAGTGCATCTCTCTCATCATCACTCCAGCAGTATAATGCTTTATTTCCCTTCTTCACCTGGTAAAGAGGTGGTGTAGCAATGTACAGGAATCCTTGCTCAATGAGTGCTTTCATATACCTAAACACTAAGGTGAGGATAAGTGTACGAATATGACTACCGTCTACGTCCGCATCCGTCATTATTACAATTTTGTGGTAACGCAGTTTGGTGGTATTTAGCTCACGAGCATCTTCTTCTGTACCTATGGTAACACCCAATGCGGTGAACATATTTTTGATCTCCTCATTGTCATATATCTTATGCTCTAGAGCTTTTTCGACATTCAGGATTTTACCACGAAGTGGCAGTATCGCTTGATAGTTTCTGTCTCTACCTTGTTTTGCTGTACCCCCTGCAGAGTCTCCCTCCACGAGGTATAGTTCGCATATAGCAGGGTCCTTTTCTGAACAATCGGATAGTTTACCCGGAAGTCCAGCTCCGCCCATCGGCGTTTTTCGCTGTACCATCTCACGAGCTTTGGCAGCTGCGTGTCTTGCTTGAGCAGCAAGCATTACTTTTTGTACGATTAATTTGGCTTCTGTAGGATTTTCTTCCAAGTAGTTAGAAAGCATTTCACTTACAGATTGGCTTACCGCAGCACTTACTTCTCTATTGCCCAATTTGGTCTTGGTCTGTCCCTCAAATTGAGGTTCAGCAACTTTTACAGATACTATGGCAGTAAGTCCTTCTCGGAAATCATCCCCTTGTATCTCAAATTTCATTTTAGACAACATTCCTGACTCGTCTGCATACTTTTTAAGCGTATGGGTAAGACCACGTCTAAAACCACTCAGGTGAGTACCGCCCTCGTGCGTGTTAATATTGTTTACATAAGAATGCAAGTTCTCTGAATAGGAAGTGTTGTAAATCATGGCAACTTCCACAGGAATACCATTTTTCTCACCTTCCATAGCTATTACACTACCCATTATAGGTGTACGTGTGCCGTCTAGGTAGCGAACAAACTCACTAAGACCATTTGTGCTCTTAAAATCTTCACGAATGAAGTTGCCTTCTTCGTCTTTGTGCCTTCTGTCTGTGATGCTAATTTCTATTCCTTTGTTCAAGAAAGAAAGCTCACGCATACGCAGTGATAATGTATCGTAATTGTATACGGTAGTCTCACCAAAGATCTCTGGATCTGGCAAGAAAGTAACCATTGTACCTTGATCTGTACTTGGACCTACTTCACGTACTTCGTATTTTATTTTACCTTGAGAGTATTCTTGTTCCCACTCTTTTCCGTCTTTGTATACAGATGCTT
>CAWVTO010000233.1:0-3213 GCA_963932895.1 uncultured bacterium | reverse complement strand
AGGCGTACATAGAAAAAGGAATTATAGAAGTAGCTCCACTTGCTTTCATGCGTGGCCGTACATTGAATAACTGCTTTGCTATCTTAGACGAAGGTCAGAATGCAACCAATACGCAACTCAAGATGTTTCTAACTAGAATGGGGCCTATTTCTAAAGTTGTGATTACAGGAGACTTAACTCAAGTAGACTTACCCGTGCGAGTACAGAGTGGTCTAGAACCTGCATTAAACCTACTAAAGAATGTGAAAGGCATAGGGATTGTAAGGCTAAATGAGAATGATGTTGTACGACATAGATTGGTAAAAGACATCATCAAGGCATATCAAAAATTTGAAAAATAGCTCCTGGTGAATTAAGCTCATATTTAGCTTGTTTTATATATTTTTTTTGACAAAAAAAAATATTGAAACAGTAAATTTTCACACCGTGTATTTTCAAACAAATATTCAATTTAAGTCACTGTTAAACAGCTAATTACATTTACAAAGTGCAGCTATTTGAAAACCTTCTAAATTGAAAAATTGTGCATATCTCAAAGTGCCTCATTTTAATGCCTAACTATATTTGCAGCCGCGTTAAATCAACGTAAGAACTGAATGTCCAACCAAAAAAAATACATCGCACTAGCGATTCTCTCTACTTCAATTAGCACTTTATCATTTTCACAAAAATAGTATGTCATCATTTTATTCGGAATCTACGTTCCTAGCATTGATCATCCTGTCAGTAGTACTCCTAGCAATAGCAGCATTACTTTTTGGTATCAAGAGACATTTGTCTGAACTTAACAGAGAAAAATTTGCCGAGGAGGCAGAACCATCTTTTTATGAGGCTAAAATAAAACCCGTAATAGATACTTGGAATCCTACCATTGCAACGTTGGTGATAGCTGGGGTTCTTATCGTTATTCTTGGAGGATTTGGTTATAAATTCGGCATGGATGAAGTAGGTGTTCAACAAGGGTACGCTCCATCACAACCTATAAATTTCTCACACAAAATACACGCTGGTCAGTATGAAATAGATTGTAAATACTGCCACAGTACAGTTGAGAAATCTAAGTCTGCTAGTATTCCATCGCTAAACACTTGTATGAACTGCCACAAGTATGTGAAAGCTTCAGAAAAATACAACGGAAAGACTTCACCAGAAATTCAAAAAATATACAACGCTATAGGATACGACGGCGAAAACATGGAGTACATAGAAGGCTATGAGCAAAAACCCATCGAGTGGATTCGTATTCACAACTTACCTGACCTAGCATACTTCAATCACTCTCAACACGTAGTGGTAGGTAAGCTAGATTGTCAGACATGTCACGGCCCTATCCAAGAAATGGATAAGGTATATCAATATTCTACATTACAAATGGGATGGTGTATAGACTGTCATCGTGAGCGAGGTATTGACTCTGAAAACAACGATTACTATGAGGAGGCACACAAAAACATGCTGGCTGAAGGTAAAGATTATATCACCGTAGCAGAAAATGGTGGTCTAGAATGTAGCAAGTGTCACTATTAATTATTAACTAAAGAAAATCAAATTATGTCTTCAAATAATTATTGGAAAGGTGTAGAAGAGTTAGACCAAACGCAAGAGTTTGTATCTTCTAATGCCAACGAATTTTCAGAAGGATTGCCATTAGAGCAAGTTTTTTCAAACGATGACTCTACAAGAGCCAACAGAAGAGACTTCTTAAAATATTTCGGTTTTGGACTAGGAGCCGTTACGCTTGCAGCGTGCAATAAAGCTCCAATTAAGAAAGCAATACCCTACGTTGAGAAACCAGACAATGTAACTCCAGGTGTACCTCTTTACTACGCAAGTAGTTCTGTTAGTAATACCGAAGGGTTTCCTGTTCTAGTAAAAGTACGTGAAGGTAGACCAATCAAATTTGAGCCAAACAAGGAAGCTACTTACTTTGGTGGTGGACTGGATGGTTTAGGTCACTCTGCTCTTCTTTCCTTGTACGATACCAATCGTCTGAAAGGAGCAATGGTTGCAGGTAAGCGAAAACCAATTGCTTGGAAAGATTTTGATAAAGAAGTAGTAACTGCATTAAATAAAGTAAAAGCAACTGGTAAGTCAATAGCTATAGTTACCGATGGTAGCACTAGTCTACTAACTCAACAGGCTGTTGCAGATTTTTCTGCTAAATACAAAAACACGGATGTAGTTTCGTATGAGCCTATATCGTATTCTGGTATTACCAGAGCAAACAATACGTCATTTAGTAAAGCTATTATTCCAGCTTACAACTTTCAAAATGCAGATGTAATTGTAAGCTTTGGTGCAGATTTCTTAGGCACTTGGATAAGCCCTATCAAATTCCACTCAGACTACAGCAAAAACAGAGTACCTAAAAACGGTAAAATGTCTAAGCACTATCAGTTTGAGTCTATTATGTCTCTTACAGGTAGTAATGCTGATGTACGTGTTCCCATGAAAATGAGTAATGTAGGTCAACACCTTGTTGCTCTCTATAGAGAACTTGGTGGAGCTACTCCTCACAAAGGAATGGAAGTAGCGGGTAACAACATTAAAAACGCTGCGGAAGAATTAAAAGCTGCAGGAAACAAAGGATTAGTAGTATGTGGAAGTAACCATGAAGCAGATCAATTACTAGTAAACGCTATCAATATGATGCTGGGTGGTTATGGCACTACCATAGACACTACAAACTACTATATGGGACAGAATGCAGATGAAGCAGCATTTACTTCGTTCCTTTCTAAGGCTAAGAGCGGTGCTTATGGTGCTGTAATTACATTGGGTTCTAACCCAGTATATAGTTACTCAGGAGCAGAAGATATATTAGCCAAGATACCTGTACGTATAAGTACAAGTATCACAATGGACGAGACTTCTAGTAACGCTACGCATATTGCTACTGATCTTCACCCACTAGAAAGTTGGGATATAAAACAACCGTATAAAGGTAGATTTATATTGGCTCAGCCAACTATATCTCCTGTATTTGAAGGAAGACAAGCATCCAGCTCTCTTGCTGCATGGGCAGGGGCAGATGTTTCTGAAAAGAACGAATTATCTCACTCATACAATTACGCCAAGAAAGTATTTTCTAGTGCAGTAGGCGGTGACTTTAACAAGGCATTGGAACTGGGAGTTGTAGAAAACATCTCTTCACCTAGTGTGCCTTCATTTAATATAACAGGTGGCAAAGCAGCAGATGCTCTCGCTACCAAG
>CAWVTO010000232.1:0-3281 GCA_963932895.1 uncultured bacterium | reverse complement strand
GAGGTAATGCAAGCAAGCTTCCCTATGGTAGCGGCTTCTGCATCTACAGACCATTTATCTAGTCTTATCAATAAAGAAAACCCTGCGGTGCTTGTAAAAGAACTTAGCGGTACTGTTCATATTTTGACCAAGTACGATTTAATTGGAGCGTTGAGTAGTTAAGATCATATTGGTCATTAACGGTCATACTTATTACTTCGCAATTCTCAAATGAATTTAGAGCAGTAGTTAAAGATGACACAAGAAAAGATCTAGCAAAAACTTGAGTACTTAAAACAAGCAATGCTAAATAATAAAACTGTCATCTTAGGTTCCGGCCTCACAGGTCTACTCATAGGATACGAACTCCAAAAGAGGAATATTCCATTTACTATTCTAGAAGCTAGAGGAAGATTAGGCGGCAGAATACATACCGACACTTCTCATACGCCAATGGATCTGGGTGCTACCTGGGTTTTTGGTCAGCATACTCAGATGCAAGCTTTGATAAAAGAATTAGGTCTTACTGTCTTTGAGCAAGTATATGGCGAGACTGCTTTCTATGAGCCTAATTCAGCTGCTCCACATCAATTGGTACAGCTACCACAGCAAGATGCAAGCTACAGAATAGTAAATGGCACAAGCAGTATCACAGAAGCTTTAGCCAAAGGAATAAATCCAGGAAACATCAAACTAAACACGGTAGTTTCTGAACTTGATTTTTCAGAGAATAGTGTTTCTATAAAAACCAAAGGCGGAGAAACCTTCCAAGGCTCTAGAGTCATCAATACCTTACCCCCTACCCTTTTTCAGCACGCAATAGTAACAAAACCTACATTGCCCGTAGAATTCCTACACGTAGCAAGCAACACACATACATGGATGGGAGAATCCATCAAGATAGGTTTTAGTTATACTTCTCCGTTTTGGAGAGCACCACAGTCTTGTGGCACTGTGCTTAGTAATGTAGGGCCTGTGACTGAGATGTACGAGCACTCTACTGCCGATAGCAAGCAACACGCTCTAAAAGGATTCTTTCACAGTGCTTATCACAAGCATACAAAGGAAGAACGAAAGGAACTGGCCTTAACTCAACTGGAGAAGTACTATGGACCACAGGCAAGAAACTACCTAGACTACCATGAGACTGTTTGGCAGAAAGAGGCGTTCACTTTTGCTCGTCCTATAGATCAAATTCCTCCACACTACAACAATGGACATCAGTGTTTCAAACAGAGTTACTTTGAGAATAGACTCTACTTTGCCGGAGCGGAAACCAATGCTGAATTCCCTGGCTATATGGAAGGTGCCGTGAGGAGTGCATATAGGGTGGTTAACGTAATAGGTTAGAAACCAACTCTCCAAGTTCTTCTCCCCGTGTAAGTGCCATCATGTGCGAGCCTCCTGCAATAGTTGTAGTTGCTCTTACATTTTTAATGGGTATTGTATTGTCCTTGTCTCCATGTATGTGAATGATGTTTTCATTATACGTTTCCTTTTGCCAGTTGATAATCATATCTACTGCTCGTTTCATATACCTCTTATTCTTGCTTTTAAGCATTCGCTTGAAGGTAGCCTTCTCATTGTTTCTATCGGGTTCTACTATAGGCTGCAGCAATAGGGCTCCTCCTCTATACCAGCTTGCTGGTATGACCCTATTGAGTGGTACTTTCTGCTGAAAACGATACTTGGCGGGCAACTCTGCTGCACACTTAGCACTGGATATAAGAATGACTTTCTTTGGATTTAGCACATCTGCGAGCTCTGAGCATATCATTCCGCCGAGCGATACGCCTATCAAACTGAAAGGCTTGGTTGTATCTATCTGACTTATAAATCGCTGTGCATACTCATGCAGCATTTCTCCTTTGCTCGGTGTTGGGAGCTCCACGTACTTTAACTCAAACGAATCTGAAAAGTTCATTTTACGGAATATAGCGGAGTCGGATCCTTGCCCGGGAAAAAGATAAAGTATATGTTGAGCTTTTGCGGCCATTATTACAAACGAAACAAAGAAGAGAAGGAATAACCGCATCTTTTCCATGCAGTACGAAACAGAATGGATAAGGTTACAGATAGAGGTCCAAGATTCTATTTACGAACGTAGGTATCTGCAAAACAATCTGAACAATTGGTAGGATACAGATTAATGGTGTCTTGTCCGTTAAAAGACAAGCTTAGAGTACCAAATAAATCTTCATTGTCAAGTGTGAGTTCATACCTCTCATTTTCCTTAATGATAATTTCAAAATCTCCCCTACTATCCTTTTTGTTATCTGTACATTTTCGGTACTTTCCGTTGTCCTTAAAAATCAGCTGCTTGGTATAATCTACATTGTCTGCTGATATGAACGAACCAGCTATACCACCACTACTTGCTATCCACTCCCAATCACCTACGATGTTTTCAGACTCCGGTGTAGGAAGATCTACTTCTTTGCAACTACCCAGAAATAATGTGAGTGCTATCGCGTAGTAAATTTTCATAGAGACAAATATACTGAAAAGTTAAAAGGTCCATTTGCTATGCAAATGAACCTTTTAGCTCAAGTCTAAACTTAGCGTTAGTCTTATAATGTTCCTACGTTATTTAGATCAGTAAATGCTTTCTCTAAACGCGTGATGAATGTTAATTCTCCTGCTCTTACCCACTTACGTGGATCGTAGTATTTCTTGTTTGGAATATCATCTCCATCTGGGTTACCTATTTGCTTGCTAACGTAATCTTGCTTAGATAGCATATAGTCTCTTACACCTTCGGTGAATGCATACTGCGTATCTGTATCAATATTCATTTTGATAACACCATACGAAATTCCTTCTCTGATTTCTTCCAATGTAGAACCAGATCCACCGTGGAATACAAAGTCTATCGGATTAGGACCTGTAGCATATTTTTCTTGCACGTGCTCCTGAGAATTTTTCAAGATTACTGGAGTCAGTTTCACGTTACCTGGCTTGTATACACCGTGTACGTTACCAAATGCAGCCGCTACCGTAAATCTAGGACTTACTTTCATTAATTCTTCGTAAGAATAAGCAACTTCACTAGGCTGAGTATATAGCTTGCTGCTATCTACATCTGTATTGTCTACACCATCTTCTTCTCCACCTGTGATACCTAACTCTATTTCTAGCGTCATGTTCATTTTACTCATACGCTCTAGGTATGTTTTGCAGATTGCTATGTTTTCTTCTATTGGCTCCTCAGATAAATCTATCATATGCGAGCTGTATAGTGACTTTCCTGTCTCTGCAAAGTGTTTCTCACTTGCATCTAGCAAACCGTCTATCCAAGGTAA
>CAWVTO010000231.1:0-3287 GCA_963932895.1 uncultured bacterium | reverse complement strand
CTTGTGAGCCAGGATGTGAAAAAGCGTGTTGTAAAGACAAAGCTGAAGAAGACAACTCGGAAGTAGAAACTACTGAAGAAGGAGCTACAGAGGAAGCTGCAACTGAAGCAACCTCGGAAGTAGAAGGAGATGAGCAAGCTCATGCTTGTACGGCAATGTGTGATTCAGATCCACATTCTTGTCCAAATCATTCTCATGATGATCACAATCACTAATACATAATAAAGAAGTAATTTTGAAATCCTGATGGTACTTGTATCATCAGGATTTTTTTTATGAATAAGGGTACATACATATCTGCGGTAATTCTTACCTACAATGAGCAAGAACATATAACTCGTTGTGTTAAGTCGCTTCACGGTGTTGCAGACCAGGTCATAGTGTTGGATAGCAATAGCACAGACAATACGGTTGCTATTTGCAATGATCTAGGGGTTGAAGTAGTAAATACTATTTGGAAAGGCTACGCAAAGACGAAAAATCTAGGGAATAAAGAGGCCAAGTATGATACGATACTCTCAATAGATGCTGACGAAGAATTGAGCAACGAATTAATAGCGTCTATTTTAGCACAAAAAAGAAATGGGTTTAGTGAGAATGACGTCTATAAATTTCATAGGTTGAATAATTACTGTGGCCAGTGGATACGCCATGCAGGATGGTATCCAGATACCAAAGTGCGTATTTTTAATAGGCAGAATACGCGTTGGGAAGGTGATGTGCACGAGCACTTGGTGTATACGATACCTGTAAATGAAACATTGCTTTCAGGTGATATGCTACACTATAGCATAAAAGATAAAGCGGATCACATTGCAAGGATCAAGAAATACAATCTGTTGGCAAGAAAATACCCTAATCGCTTGGTAGCATTTTTGTCTGCCATTAGCACATTTGTAAAATTGTACATTATTAAACGAGGATTTTTAGAAGGTAAGTTGGGCTATCAGTTATGTAGTATCTCTGCCAAGGCCAAGATTTGGAGATGATTCAAAAATGAAATAACAAAAATGCCCAATAAGAAATTTCCTATTGGGCATTTTTGCTGGGAGAGTAATTAATGTTTCTTCTCCTTCTTTGTTTTTTTCTCCTTCTTAGTTTTCTTCACTTCTTTTATCTCCTCGGTGGTTTCGTTTGAGGGTTTTACCAATTGTTTGATGTGATCTTCTAAGTCATATTCGTCCCCTTCTACATATCCAGTATGGGTATATACTATTTTGCCATTTTGGTCTATTAGGAAGGTTACAGGAGGATTTGCTACGTTAAGAGCTCTTTGCACATCGCCATTTGGATCGAGAAGCACATCGAAATCCCAGTTGAATGCATTTACCATAGGTCTAACTTTTACGGTGTTTCTGCTATCGTCTACACTTATGGCCACAAGCTCCATGTCGTATTCCTCTATCCACTCGTCTAGCAATCCATTGATGTTTTTTAGTTCTTTGATGCAGGGCTTACACCATGTTGCCCAAAATGAGATTACTGTTATTTTATTGTTTTTACTATAGTCAGCGAGTTGTACATCTTCACCGTCTACACTCTTTAGCGATATTTCGGGTAAGGTAGCAGTTGTACTATCGCTCTGTGCAAACGCACCTAAGGATAAAATGACAATGAGTAGCGTAAGTATATTTTTCATTATTTGTTGTTTTGTTGCTGCGATAATAAGTTCAAGAACTGTTCCATTCCAAACATCATGATTATTTATTCGCCTTATTTTCACTAATGGCGTCGATGTTGAGGTGTAATTAGTTTCTAATCACTTGTTTATGATGCAATTGCGGGAGTGTGTTTTATCCTATTGACACAGGTTAGTTTGATGACATTCCGTGTTCTAATAAAGACACTCCTGTGGATTGAGTATGTCAGTACAACGGCTATTCGTTTAATTGACCTTTGGGAGCATGCAGTATTTTATAGATATATTATATTGCGTGCTTTATAAAAAGCGTTATCTAACTTAACAATGAAGAGAATATTAATTCATCTCAGCATAATGGTTGCTCTTGCAGCGGTTCTTGCTGTTGGTACCTTGTGGTATTTAGATATATACACAAACCATGGATCTGAGCTAATAGAAGTGCAAGATTTAGAAGATAAAACGGCTAGAGAAGCAATACGATTGCTAAAAAATGCAGGATTAGAAGGTATTGTTACAGATACAGTATACAAAGACGGAGCGGCAAAAAATGCGGTAGTCAATCAGAACCCTGTGGCAGGTCTTAAGGTGAAGCCTGGAAGAAAAGTTTACCTGATAATCAATACCAATAAAGTACCTATGGTAGCGGTGCCCGATTTGGCCGGAAAAACATCCTTGAACCAAGCGAAAAATATGCTTCTTCGACGCCATCTTAAGGTTGGTAAGGTGATTAAAGAGATAAACTCAAGTGTAAAAACGAAAAGTGATGAGCCAGTATTGGCACAGTATACAGCGGGTACCACAAACGCTATTTCGCCTAATACTTTGATTGAGCGTAACTCAAGTATAGATTTGGTCATAGGTGTTTCGGCGAATTACTTTAGTACCCCAGATAGTACAACTTTTCCGCAGACACCCTAACTAAATAGAAAATTTGATGACAATAATTTTGCTGAATACACGTTATGATTCTATGGTTAAAGCCGTTCTACTATCAGCACTTTTCTTACTGTTAAATGGTGTAACAATAGCACAGGTTACTACCTATCCTACAGACAGAAATGCACGATTACAAGCATTTCATTTGAATAACCCAGCGTATGTCTTTCAGGCGAATAGTAAGAATAAATTTGGTGCAAGAGATACGTTAAATCTTCCCTTTTTTGATGATTTCTCGCAAAGTACATTGTATCCGGATAGTACACTATGGCTGAATAATCAGGTGTATATTAACAATCAGTTTCCGATATTTCCACCTACGCTTAACGTAGCTACTTTTGATGTATTAGATCCTCAAGGAGTACCCTATCGGAATACCATTAATAGAGATTTTAAGGATGCAGGCGATAGCCTAATAAGCCAACCCATAAACCTATCTGAAAATGGGGGGAGTACATATTCGGTTGCCGATTCTATTATCCTTAGTTTTTACTATCAGCCCAATGGGTACGGATATCATTTGAATGGTGAAGACATATTGCGTCTTTGGTTTAAAGCTAAGAATGGTCTTTGGTTTCAGGTTTGGAGCAAGGTAGGAGAAAGCAAGAGTAGGGATTTTGAACAAGTCATGATTCCTCTTTTAGATTCCAATTTCTTTCATGCTGGTTTCCAGTTTATGTTTACAAAATTATCATAAAATTCTGTTAAT
>CAWVTO010000230.1:0-3301 GCA_963932895.1 uncultured bacterium | reverse complement strand
CAAAACAAAGTTTTGGCGGAGTTTATTAATTGCTTTACTGTTTCAAATTACTACCAACTGCCCTATAAAATATAGATGATGTTAGCACCAGTAGTTTCTTTTTTACAAGCAGTGCATTACACTAATATCTATTATTTCGTGCGTGATAACCTCTCCTGTATTAGCGTTTATAATTACTTCTTCTATAGATCTTTCGTCATCATTTTCTTCGTCTTCCCGTAAGATTTGAGTTATTTCCCAAATAAATATTTTAAGGTCTTTATTATAAGTTACTTTCGCTTCTATAGGTTTAATTCCATTTTTAAGGTTTTGTTGTTTCGCAATATTTAGAATAACTTCTTTGTCAAGGATATTACAACTGTCTTTTTGCCAATATTTTTCAGGAATAAAACTTAAGTCAGGAATGTTTTTAGGCTTTAGTAAACTATCAAGATAGAAAGATGTTCGTCCATTAATTGTATTGAAATAGGGACATTCTGGATATAGAATTGAGAAGAGCCATCTCATATCAACTTTAACAAATCTACCTTTTGTCTTTTTAAATTTATCAAGCGTTTCCCATTTTGTTTTTCCAAAAATATTTTTGTACTCATAATACGTGTCGGTATCATATGTGCAATATTTTTCAAAAATAGTATCGCCAACATATTCAATTAAAATACTGTCTGCTAGTTCTCTGATTTTTTTAGTAGAATGTTTTTGTCCAAAAGTGTCAGTTAGATTAAATAAAATAATCAGTAAGAAGAAAATCTGTTTTGTCATCTAGACTATTTTAACGTATTGGTGCTAACACTTGTATATGTGTATGGCACATATATCCCCTGTATGTTTTCTGTTTTGATACGACTGTTTGTACCCGTTACTATTTTCATCAGTGATTCATTTCTCACGCTACAAGAAACCGCAGTTCTTCTTCCACCAATGGAGAAAGGCCTTTTTATAAATGAGCTTCCGCTAGCTGTAAATTCAATATTAAACAGTAATTAGGGTAGATACAACTGAATGATCTCGTTTGGGGTGGAAAGCCGCCAAACTTTACACTAAGCTGACAAAGTGTAGTTCGCTTTTTTATGACACAGTAGGGGTTGTGGTAAAAAAAAATCTGTATCACCTACACATCCAAGTAAGCATAGGCCAGTTTTATGGTGCCATAATCTACTTTTTTGTCCAACTCATTGAAGATGTATACCGACTTTAGTCTACCGTCTCCGCTGTACTTGTCTTCGTCTCCCGTATCGTGTTTTTTGTATGCCTTGGTTATACGTTCCATCAGTATATCCTCGGGTCGGTATGCGGCAATATTCACATCCGGCCACTTCTCAGATATTTTGAGAATATGCCCCTGTATAGTACCGTGAGCCATGCCACGTTCATCGGCTATTTCTTTTAGGGTTTTGCCAGCAGCTACCATCTCTTTGGTTACTTCAAAGGTGTTTTGTTTCTTCTCCTTCGCTTCCTTTTTAGTACGGTATTTCTTAAGCTCTTTCTCGTCTGTAGTGCCACCACTCGCCAGTATGTGGTTTTCCCATTCGGGTTTAAAATCTTCTTCGAGTAGTTGGTCTATATCGCCACTTAGCTCTTGAAAGCGTTGGTCTGCCTTATACGCCAGCGGATCTACCTCTATGGCCATTCTATTGATGCCTAGTAAGCGAAGCCCTTCCAGCTCTTTTAGACGCGATAGAGCTACGTATCCTTGTCCCGGCTCAAACGCCTTGGCAAGATCTACTTCTGCAGCTTCTAGGGTCATGCCTTGGCTCTTGTGCACGGTTATAGCCCAAGCCAGTCGTAGTGGTACTTGCTCAAAACTCACGAGTGGAGTACCTTTTTCATTGTTGATAGACCATACCTCTGGCATAGCCAGAACCTTACGCTTGTCCATGAGTTGTACCAGCGGGAAAGGACCTTCTTCTTCCGGATCTTTTTTGAAATCTACTACCACACCCAGCGTACCATTCATAATACCACGCTCGTGATCGTTTTTGAGGAACATTACTTTTGCCCCTTTTTTTACCACTAGCTTCTCTTGTACTATGAGCGATTTGGTAAAACCGGCAAGCATCTTTTCGTTCCCTTTCTTTATGGCAAAGAAGATTTCTTCTTCTGCTTCAAGGGCTTTTAGCTCTTGCTCATTCATGCTATCTACATCAGCATTGTGTGAGTAGAGTTTGGTGGGTTCTATGGTGTGTTCATTGTACCGTGTCTCTTGTAGTAATTGTACAGCACTTTCATCCACTTCGTTGCTCCGTATTTGGTTCAGTATGGTGTTGAGTTCGTTCCTAGTTTGGCGAAACTGCTCGGTGAGGTAGCACACCGTAGGAGCGGCCTCTACCCACGCTTTACTCATAAAAGCAAACTTGTCTCTACTGGGTTCTTGCTCCCTACTCACCGGAGGAAGCTGAAAAAAATCTCCTGCAAATACGACCTGCATACCACCAAAAGGCTTGGCAGAGTTGCGTATGTACTTGAGTACCTGGTTTATCATGTCCAGCTGGTTGCGGTGCAGCATACTTATTTCATCGATGATGAGTATGTGCGTACCGCGAATGTTTTTGGTCAAGTACTGCTTGGTAGCAAGCGATTTTAGGTTTTCATGCGTTAGTTGGTTTTTTATACCAATACCACTCCACGAGTGTATCGTGGTGCCATTCATATGTGTGGCTGCTATACCTGTACTGGCGGTTACGGCTACGGGCACTTTGTGGTCTTTTAGGTAGGTGATAAACTGGTTGAGGGTATAGGTTTTACCTGCACCTGCACTACCAGTAAGAAATACGTTTTTACCTGCTTTGAGTATGGCTAATGCTTTTTCTTGGAACACTTTTTTCTAATGGTTAATTGTTAATTATCAATGATTAATTGGACTTTGTGGTCTTCAATATCGAAGTCAATAGTTTAAGGACTTCGGTGGCGTCAGAATGAATACTTTTAAATTCAACTTCCCTCAAATAGTCTGTCTCCTTCATTAGTTCTAGCCAATATAGGGATTTATTTATTTCTTTTTGAGCAATGGCTAGTTTGTGTTTAAAATCTGCCTTACTCTCTGCATGCTGAGCTTCTCTTACCATAGCACCAACGCTTGTTCCACTTCTTAAAAGTTGCTTAGACAGTACATATTCTTTTTTTACTCCGGTTAAGTGCTCGTATATCTTCACAATTCTAATCGCAAATTGGAAACTCTTATCTTTTACTGCATTTTCTTTCATTAATAATTCACCATTAACAATTGATAATTATCCCTCTGGTAATTATTTTGTCACAACGAATTTAGTAAATATAGTCAAAATTGCTTTTCCAATCAAAA
>CAWVTO010000229.1:0-3324 GCA_963932895.1 uncultured bacterium | reverse complement strand
GCTACGTTAGAGAAGGCCGTAAAAAAGTCTGGAATTAAAGATTCTATTGCTTTAGCAAACGCTGATTTAGCCACGTTTGAAAAATCAATTAGTACACAGCGAATATCAGATACCGAGAGTGTTTCGATAAAGGCTGACGGCGAGAAGTGTTTGCTAAAAGTATGGGATGAGGGCATGCAAGATGGTGATGTGGTAAGTGTTAAGCTTAATGGCGTGTTAGTGCTTCATGACTATATCTTGAAAAGGGAGATAAGAGTGATAGGCTTACTGTTATCCAAAGGAGAAAATACAATAGAAATAGTAGCTCAGAATACAGGGAGTAGATTCCCAAATACGGCAAGCCTTTCTTTTGAAGATTCTACATCTATAACTAAGCTGTCATCTAACTTAGAAAAAGATCAAAGTGCAGTGATAAAAGTGGTCTACTAATTCTAATCATAAATAACTAAACATTTACTTTGCAACTATGTCTGTAGATACAAACGCACTAAAACGCACCAAACTATACAATAAGCACATAGAGCTTGGAGCCAAGATGGTTCCATTTGCTGGATTTGATATGCCCGTGCAGTACGAGGGGCTCACACCAGAGCACCATGCTGTACGAAATAGCGTAGGTATGTTTGATGTTAGTCACATGGGAGAATTCAGTGTGAAAGGGAAAGATGCTGAAGCTCTAGTAGCTTGGGTATGTTCCAATAATATAGGCAAGATGACAGACATGCAGGCTCAGTACAATTGTATGCCAAATGACGAAGGCGGTGTAGTAGATGACCTTATTGTGTACCGTTGGAGTGCAGATGAATACACACTGGTAGTAAATGGCAGTAACATAGCCAAAGACTGGGATTGGGTGATGAAGCAAAGAGAAGCAAAAAGTTTTGACTGCGAGGTAGAAGATCAGTCAGACGATATATCGCTAATGGCCGTGCAAGGTCCTAATGCAGAGAAGGTATTGCAAAAACTAACAGACATAGACCTTAGTGCTATTAAGTTCTACCATTTTGATGCAGGAAGCTTTGGGGGTAGTGATGACGTAATCGTAAGCAATACGGGATATACCGGCTCAGGAGGTTTTGAAATATATGCGTGGAACAGTGATGCGGAGATGATATGGGATGCCATCATGGAAGCCGGCAAAGAGTATGATATTGTGCCTTGTGGTCTAGGAGCTAGAGATACGCTTCGTTTAGAAAAAGGATATTGCTTGTATGGCAATGATCTAGATGACACTACAAGCCCTATAGAGGCGGGACTCGGTTGGATAACCAAGTTTGCCGAACCCTTCAATAACCAAGATTACCACAAAACGCTGAAAGAAAACGGACCAGCCCGCAAACTAGTGGGTTTTGAGATGATCGACAGAGGAATACCACGACAGCACTACGAGCTAGTAGACGCTGCAGGCAATACCATAGGAGAGGTGACCAGTGGAACACAAAGCCCTAGCCTCGGAAAAGCCATTGGTATGGGTTATGTAAAACCAGAATTTGCAAAGAGTGATTCTGAAATTTATGTACAGGTACGTAAAAAGACCTTGAAAGCGAAAGTATGTAAACTTCCGTTTTTGCAGTAGTACAGAAAAAAAACGACTCAGTTTGCCTTGTAGACACTGCAATGACCGTGGTATATCCGTAGAAAGCTTCGGTGCTGGATTAAAAAGGAAAGGCTAAATTCCTTCAACGTATTTTACTCGCCATAGGTATTATTCGCTCGCTCATATTTCACTTTGAGGTAGTGTACTTGTATGTCGTTTATTTTTATGGCTACGAAATAATATCCGTTAGGTAATGCTGCATTGGGTATCCAAGTAGCAGTATACTTCTCTGGTGTTTGCGAGCGTTTGGCCAATGTCGCCACCTCTTTGCCCAGCATATCAAATACCAAGAGGGTTACCTCCGCCGCTTGAAATACGCCATAGTTTATGTTGAGCTCTCGGGTAAAAGGATTGGGATTGGCAGCGTAGATGATGCCCTTATCCAAATGTAAATCGGTTGTACCTATTAGCCCTTTACCGCTTATGGCGATATCCCACGTTCCCTCTAGCACGCCATTGCCGTCATCTGTAAGCTCTATGATACGGTGCGTTGCATCGTATTGTCCGCTGCTGATACCTGCAGCGGCATCATCTGCTATGCTACTGTCTCCAGCAAAGTAGAGTTGGGTAGTAATGGTCGGAAAATCGGGTGGCGTTATCTTAAAATGGATGTGCGACGGACGAAATTTAGAACCGTTAAGGTATTTGCCTGGTTTGATAGTCTCGAAGACGTAAAAGCCTTCTGCGTTACTCTTTGTTTTTCCTCTCAAATGAAAGCCCTGATTGTCGTATTCGCCTGCATCATTGGCATGCCATATATCGATTATCGTATTGGGTATAAACTCGGTACAGTCTAAGTTTTGTACCCTTCCTGTAATTCTAATTTTGGTGCCGGTCTCATTAGCATTAGTGAGTTTTCCATCAGCTATTTCAGGAGGATTTTCCGAGTAGAATGGGCCTTCGCCGTAATAATCGCGGGTAGTCTCGTCACAATCTTGTTGTTCCAAGCGTTCGCTGGTTTTGGCACCAGCAGCAAGTGGAGATAGGCTAAAAGCCAAACCAGCCATGGATGCGTTTTTTAAAAACTGACGTCGATTTTTTTTGGACATGGGGTAAATATAAGCATTAAGGAATCAAAAATAAGCTGTGGTATACTAGAATTGGCCTATCTCGTCTATGGCATTTGTATAATGAATGCTCTTTTGCTTGTAGATTTTTTTAAGGGCTACTGTTTCTACAAAAGAGAGAAATGAGAGCACTAATAAAACACAAAAAAGGGTCCAATCAATCAACTCAAAACTGAACCCTACGGAAAGTCCATCAATGAAAATAAGGAGAATGCAAAATCCTGTTAAAGATCCAAAGACCAACGCACTAGACCAGTATACCTTCTTTACTTCTTTGAAGCGGAAGGTCTCCCCACGGGGTATTTTAGAAACCAAGTAAAACGTCTTGAAGTGATAGAGCGTATATATAAGTGTGATGGTGATTACTACCGTCATCAATAGTGACGCCCCGTAACCATCTTCGCTGCCGGTTAAGTCCGTAAATAGGTAGACTCCCAAGGTGATAACCATTAAAAGACTGAATAGTACACAGAGGACGGCAAGCGATATTTTTAAGCCGTAAAGAATTTGTTGTTTCATGGGCCTATTTTTCGTTCTGTCCTATATACTGACTTTTTCATTCGTACAAAGATAGAATTAAAGGTATCCCTTCATTCTTTACAACTACCTTTGTGCCATCAAAAGGAGTGAGGTCGAGCGGTTTAACGCGGATTGTCATTT
>CAWVTO010000228.1:0-3324 GCA_963932895.1 uncultured bacterium | reverse complement strand
ATGTGAAAGGCGACTATCATTTCAATGGCAATTTTAAGAATGCAGCAGACCTAAGCCAGGCCCTAGAAAGTCTAACTACTACAGAGTATTCTAAACTAGCAGAGCTTGAAAAGAAGTCTCTCCTAAACGTGTTTGAAGGAGTTTTCAACCACAAAGCCTTCACCGGAAGATCGGGTACATTCTACGGATACGAAGGTCTAGGTTCTATCTACTGGCACATGGTTTCTAAGCTGCAAATAGCAGTGCAAGAAATTTGTTTTAAGGCTGTAGACAATGAAGAAGGTGATGAAATAACAGGAAGATTGCTAGAACACTATTATGAGATAAATGCAGGCATAGGTGTACATAAGTCACCCTCACTATATGGAGCATTTCCTACCGATCCATATTCACACACACCGGGAGGCAAAGGAGCTCAACAGCCTGGAATGACAGGCCAAGTGAAAGAGGATATACTGAGTAGATTTGGAGAACTGGGTGTCTTTGTAAATAAAGGAGCATTGTATTTTAATCCGTGCTTGCTTCGCAAAAATGAATTTACAGTACAAGAAAGAAATTTCCACTACGTAAACATTCTCAAAGAGCATAAGAAATTTGCTCCAGAGATAGGTTCTCTGTGTTTCACCTTCTGCCAAGTGCCTATCATCTATAGATTAGCAAAAGAAAGCAGTATGGAGATCACAAAGAGAGATGGTACGCGTACCAACTATGACTCACTTCACTTAGATACGGAGACAAGTTCTCATATATTTGAAAGAAATGGAGAGGTAGTACAAATCACTGTTCACATAGACGAGTCTATTTTAAAATAAGAAGCACTAAAAATGAGTACTAGACGACATATAATACTACTCATTGCAATTATAGTATTTGCCGCTTGCGGTACCAACCAAACCAAAAGTGATAAACCGCAAAACATGAATACGACCAAGACTGCTTCTCAAATTTTAGGAAATCCCGAGTACTTAGCCATCAGTTACGGTGGCTATCGCGAGACGAGCAGAGATATACAACCGAGTATCCAACAGCTCAAAAACGATATGAAAATATTGTCGGCTATGGGTATTAAGGTACTACGCACGTATAACACTCATTACAAGCAAGCGTCAAACCTGCTCTTAGCCATAAGCGAGATGAGGGCAGAAGATCCTAGTTTTGAAATGTACGTAATGTTAGGCATCTGGATCGATTGTGAGAATGCTTGGACAGACAAAACACCAAACCACGATGTAGAAGATGCAGACGCCAATGCCACAGAAGTGCAACGTGCAGTAGACTTAGCAGCTAAATATCCCGATATCGTAAAAATACTAGCAGTAGGAAATGAAGCTATGGTAAAGTGGGCTGCTAGCTACTTCGTACAACCAAATGTGATCCTAAAATGGGTAATCCATTTACAAGATCTAAAAAAAGCAGGTGAACTAGACAAAGATGTATGGATCACCAGCTCAGACAACTTTGCTTCTTGGGGAGGCGGAGATACACTGTATCACTGCGAAGACTTAGAAAATCTTATAAAAGCGGTAGACTATGTGTCTTTACATACCTATCCCATGCACGATACGCACTACCACCCCGTATTTTGGGGAACCTTTGAGTCGGAGTTACACATTACCAAAGCAAAGGCGATAGAACGTGCAATTACACGGTCAGTCTTATATGCTAAAAAGCAGTATGCTAACTCCGCAAAATATATTCACAGTATAGACAGCACAAAGGAAATACACATTGGCGAAACCGGATGGGCCAGTGCCTCATTAGGCCTCTATGGAGATAATGGTTCTAAGGCGTGTGACGAATACAAGGAAGGGCTGTACTATAAGCAAATGCGAGACTGGACCGATGCAAAAGGTATCTCGTGCTTTTACTTCGAGGCATTTAATGAGAAATGGAAGGATGCTCAAAATGCGGGAGGCTCAGAAAACCACTTTGGACTATTCAAAATCAATGGAGAAGCCAAGTATGCCGTTTGGGATTTCGTGGACCGAGGTGCTTTCAACGGATTAACAAGAAATGGTAATCCAATACATAAAACATACAATGGCAACTTAGATACTTTGCTTGCTGAAATTCATCTTCCACCTCTAAAACAACTAAAGTAAAAGAATGAAAAACGTGTCAATCATACTATGTTTCACCCTACTTCTTTTTGCTTGTAAAAAAGAAAAGACAATGGAAGTAACCGTATACGAAACCTCAGCATCTGGCTCTAAGCTAGCAGTAAAAACCACGTTTAACACAGGCGATTCGGCAGCAAGAATTGAAATTCTCCCCGAACAAAAGTTCCAAACCATCACCGGAATAGGTGGATCGTTCACAGAGTCATCTGCATTGCTCCTCAATAAGCTTAGCCCAGCAAAACGTAAGGAAGTAATAGAAGCCTACTTTGGAGATGATGGAGCCAAGTACTCCCTCACGCGTACACATATGAACTCGTGTGATTTCTCGCTAGACCATTACTCGTATACACCAGTGGTAGACGATATGCTGCTCGAACATTTCTCTGTAGACGAAGACAAGGACGACATTATCCCTATGATACAAGAGGCTATGGCTGCTTCTACAGATGGGTTTAAAATCATAAGCTCACCGTGGACTGCTCCGCCATGGATGAAGGATAACAACAACTATGTAGGCGGTAAACTATTACCAAAGTACTACAAACCTTGGGCACTATTCTACTCCAAGTACATGGATGCTTATAAAGCAGAAGGAATAGATATCTGGGGATTTACAGTAGTAAATGAACCCCACGGAAATGGAAACAACTGGGAGAGTATGCACTTTTCGCCGAAAGAAATGACCGATTTTGTAAGAGACTACATGGGACCACAGTTGGAAAAGGACGGTCACGATGTCAAAATACTGGGTTACGATCAAAACAGAGCAGGAATACAAGAATGGGTAGACGAAATGTACAAGGATGAAGCGTCTGCCAAATACTATGCAGGAACAGCTATTCACTGGTACGAGAGTACATACGAGGTATTTCCAGAGGCATTAAACTATGCACACACCAAAGCTCCTAATAAGTATCTCATAGAAACAGAAGGATGCGTAGATTCT
Source organism: uncultured bacterium (assembly GCA_963932895.1). Lineage (GTDB taxonomy): Bacteria > Bacteroidota > Bacteroidia > NS11-12g > UBA9320 > UBA9320. The sequence goes on along the minus strand of CAWVTO010000228.1, from coordinate 258 downwards.
GAAGTTCCAAAATGGAAGGACGATGCTTGGTACTGGTCTAAAGAAGCTACCGACTGGGGTTGGGACTGGGCAAGAGAAGAAGATAAATACCTACATCCAAAATATGCTCCAGTAAATAGATATGCGAGAGACATCATAGGCTGTCTGAATAATTGGGTAGACGGATGGATAGATTGGAATATGGTGCTCGACAAGCAAGGCGGCCCAAACTGGTTCAAAAACTGGTGTGCGGCCCCTGTACTGGTAGACGTAGAAACC
>CAWVTO010000227.1:0-3329 GCA_963932895.1 uncultured bacterium | reverse complement strand
TTATCCGGAGATAATTTTATAGCACTTGTTTCTAAAAGTATTTTGGCGATTTTTGAATCTGTATTGAGCATATAACGTTGGCAAATGTATCGAATTTTTCACGGTAAGCACCGCATCTATCTATCCAATATCGAAAGTGATATTGAGAAATATAAGCCTGACTTTGTTTTTAAAAAACCCAAAAAGGAGCAAATAATAGAAGCTCTGAAAGTGAGTAAAAAAGCGACAAAACCGCTCAAGATATTACTGCTAGGCAATCCAGATAAAATTCTAAAAAGAGTAATCTTAGAGTTCAAATATAAAATAGCTGCAGGAGGAATAGTAGAAAATGAAGCTGGCAAAATTTTGCTTATGAAACGCTTGGGCAAGTGGGACCTGCCAAAAGGCAAGTTAGACAAAGGTGAGACTATTGAAGAGTGTGCATTGCGTGAAATTGAGGAAGAAACAGGAGCCGCAGGCCTTACAGTAAAATCCTCATTTGCAGAAACCTACCATACCTACTACCGCAATGAAAAGTGGATCATAAAACATACCCACTGGTATATTGTAAAATGCACAGACGACTCAAAACTAAGCCCTCAAGAAGAAGAAGATATTGAGCAAGTAGCCTGGGTAGATCATGCTACCATAGACCTTCTCAAAATAGACACCTACCCTGCCATACGAAAATTATTGAAGCTCTATAAAAAGACGCTGTTATAAGTCAGCAGACCAACTACGATTTATTTATCTCAGCATATACCTCTTTTGGGATATACCGCTCGTATGCACCTTTGTAGGTTATCAAATCTCGGACTATAGTAGAGCTCACAGACGCATTCTTTTGATCGCTCATTACAAATACACTTTGCACTGCATCCGTTAGATCCTCGTTCACATAAGCGATCTGTTGCTCGTATGTAAAGTCCTGTGTAGTACGCAACCCTCTCAAGATAAACTCTGCACCAATACTTTCTGCAAAAGTGGCAGTAAGGCCTTCATAATGCACTACACTTACACGTGGATCATTTGCAAACAGGAGTTCTAAAAAGAGTGTACGCTTTTCTAAGGAAAAAAGGTGCTTCTTGCCACTGTTAACACCTATGGCCACTACTACCTCATCAACTATTTTCAACCCTCGATTTACAATATCCAAGTGCCCATTGGTAAATGGGTCAAACGTTCCAGGGAAAAGTGCTTTCTTGCTCATTCGTCTACGAAGTTAAAAAAAGAAAAGGTACTCTGCCCGTATACTCGGGTTTCTGTAATAGCAGGATGAGTCATTTGTGTCATGGATTGGTGCTCTAGTATCAATATTCCTCCTGCGGCAAAAGGCTTACGTTCAGATAGTAACTCTATTAAGAGACCTATCTCTTTCCCCATATTATAAGGAGGATCTGCAAATATGATATCGTATTTTTCTTCCGTCTTATTCAGGAAGGGCAGCACCTTAATAGGCATCACCTTAAGAGGTACTTTCAGTTTCTCCGCTATATCATTTATATACGATACAGACTTTCGGTTAAAATCTACCGTGGTAACGTCTTCTACTCCTCTAGAACAAAACTCCAATGCAACACTTCCCATTCCTCCATAGAGGTCAAGTACTTTTATCTCATCATAGTGGTAACGTTGATCGAGTATATTGAATAGGGCTTCTTTAGCTCTATCGGTAGTAGGTCTTGCATGCGGCATTGCTTGTTGCGGAAACCGAAATCCCTTATGCAACCCGCTTATAATACGCATTTACCAAAAAAATGTGCCAGTTCAATTGTATCAGTAGTCCCTTCTACTTGCTCTCTATTGCAAAGGTGTAACGGTGAAAGATACTTATTGAAAAGGAGGTGATAGTTGGCATGTTGCTGCTTGGTGCCTATAACAGAAAAGTGAATATCTGCGGGTGGCAATTCCAACTGATCTACAACGAGCATGACGTAGTAAAACAGCTCCTCATCGTTGTCTGCAGCATATCTATTGGCTAAGACAAATTTGCCGTCTTTCCATGCGAGTATGGTTACTTCGTTTTCAACATGATAAAAGTACAATGCATTCGCATGGCCGCCTTGGCTTGCGAAGCGATACGTTATATCTATGTCTGTGGTAATACGTGGGTTGACTAACTGATGGGTATAATCTGTTGGGGTATCTTCATACACCAACGTAAACAGTTCTGAATCTTGTGTAGCAATGCTATGACCCCCACCAAAATTAACAGAAAAGTAGGGTGCATAATCTTGCTCTCCTAATGGTGCTAACGTGCACTTATTGAGCATACGCAGTAAGTGGGTCTCACTAAAAATAGCATCTGCTAGAGAATCAGGAAATGACAGATCAGGTGAAATGACCTGATACTTCTGACCAAGGTCTTTATTGTAAACTGTAAATAGTAAACAAGTAGGAAAGTGGCATACGACCAAGCGGTCACTCAGAGCGTTATGATAGCTTGACATTTCGCTCAAAGCCACAGGCTAGTCCCAGTTACCGTTATAGTTTGCCTCAAAAATAGAGCCTACTTTCAGTGGATTGTCATTCTTCTGACGGTCTTTACTGAACGGCTTTGTATCTTTTATCTCAAATACGGGCACAGTAACATTGTTCTTGTCTATCTCTCCTGAAGCTATTTTAAATTCTACTGAGTCTGCATGGAATGGCAGATAACGGAGTTTTGCAATATCGACATCAGAGAAAAGCAACTCTTTTACACTCACTAGCTTTTCAGAAATTTCTACAACCGTAGTAGAGTCGTCTGCAGAACCACTTTGTATTATTATTTTCTTCTGACCATTTTCCATAAAATCCAACAAATCATCAAAGTTGTCAGCAAACATTTTGTTTTCGTATTTATAAGCCAATTGGCCTTCTTTTAGAACACTCAGTTTTTCAATTACGGCATTTTCTCTCATTTCTACCTCAGCGGTATACTTTATGTCTGAGTCTACCGTATTAAAATTAAGATATGCTAGTGTAGCGATAATGACGAAAAGGACAATTCTAATTACGTATTTCATTTTTATGATTGGAATATCTTGGTTGGCAATATTACGTAAAATCAATGAAACATATTTTGGTCTCTTCTATTTTAATTTAGGAAAGAGCGACTTGAGTGTAGCAGTGATTTATACGTACACACAAAAAAAAGTCTTCTCCATTTCTGGAGAAGACTTCTGTATCTATTTGTACAACAAAACGCTAGTTATCTAACGCTGCTGCACCACCTACTATCTCTAGTATCTCTGTGGTGATAGCTGCTTGACGAGCTTGATTGTATTGTAGTTTCAGATTGTATATCAACTCACCTGCATTCTCAGTAGCTTTATCCATAGCAACCATTCGGCTACCGTGTTCAGACG
>CAWVTO010000226.1:0-3336 GCA_963932895.1 uncultured bacterium | reverse complement strand
GCAAAGGCATTCAATAAGTTCTACCACGAGCATGTCATACTTGGGGTAGAAGATGAAGATGTACGTGGATTTAGACTTGCCCTATCTCAAGCAGTAGGCGATACAATTAAGCACGGTTTTAGTCTCTTGGGAATAGGAGTTCCGGAGAGAATGTAGGGTTAATAGGCAATACAAAGCTCAGTTGTTAGTTCTTTCACTGCCTCAAAATACTGCAAACTTGCGTTCGATTGAGTTCCGATTTCGCATTTCTAACTAAAAAAAAGGACCACTCTTCAGCAGCCCTTTCTCATAATATCCTATGTACGACAGCGAGTTAAATCACGCACCCTACATCTCTCCCTACTTTATCTTGTAGCTAAAACCTACTTTGAACGTACGCTGTGGTAGTAGCTGTGTAAAGACCTGATCTTGTGCTTGAAAGCCTCTATATACCTGCAGATTGTCATCTGCTAATATGTTGTCTACTGAGAAGCTAAGTTGTGCTATATCCATTTTCATAAACGCGTAACTTGCTTTGAAATTGAGGCTATGAAAGGACTCTGTATACACATCTGGCAAACGACCTATACCTACAATGGCCAGTTTTGGTCCTTGTACGTTATACGACAGATTTGCATTTATTCCTTGTTCTCTATCTTCATAATTCACTCCTACATTGATGATGTATGGTGCTTGTCCTTGCATCTCTCTAGTCGTTCCTATTGTTTGTCCTGTACGCAGTTCGTTGGTCTTACCTGATATTTCTTGAGGAGTCATTTGCACCGTTGAGATGATGTACGACGCATTGGTAGCTACGGAGAAATGGTTTAGTCCAATTACACTTAGTCTCTTTTTCAACTCAAACTCTGCTCCATATACATTGGCACTTACCGCATTTCTTGGTGTAAAATTGGTTGGTGTCTCGGGCTTAAATACAACAATCTCTATTGGATTGGTGAAGTTTTTGTAGAAACCACTTACCGATATAAGTTCTCCTCGCTTCATAAATTTCTCAAAGCGGATATCCAAATTAGTCACTTCTGTTTGCTGCAGGTCTAGATTGCCAATAAACGTACGACCAGAAATAGGGTCTAATATCTGTGCTAGCGATTTCTCTTTGAATGATGGACGAGCTAAAGTACGTGTACCTGCCAGCCTTACATTGATATCGGGAGTAGCTCTAAAGAGTAGATTTAGTGCAGGAAGCACATTCAACTCGTCCAGTACTTTTTCATTGCTATAGGACAAGTTACTGGTGTTTTCTCCTGTGTAGTACATGTCTGCTTTCTCTACACGCACTCCGTATATGGCCAATAGTCTTTTGGTAAGCGGATATTCATTCATAGCATATACTGCTGCTACATTCAGTGTAGCATCAAAGGCGTTGGATGCTTGCGGCTCTCCAAATAGGGTAAAACCTTCTTTGGTATTGGCATTAAAAAGATATTCTTCGGTAATCTGATTGGGGTCTCCCTTTAGGCTAAAATTACCTACGGGCAGATAATTGTACTGGAACACGTCGAAGCTTCTACTTTTTACAGTATTGGCCACACCAAATTTTACTTTAGTTTCTAACTTATTGGCCAAACTAACTAATCTTTCTGCATCCCATTTAGCATTCAAGTTTAGCTCTGTAAGGCTTCTGTACAAGCGGGTAACTTCAGATCCCGCCCCTATGTTAAATCTATAGTCCTCGTTCTCATCAAAGGACAAAGCCGTGATACGCATATCTGGCTCATCGTTGCTCGATATGCTGGGCGATATTTTGGCGGTAAACGACCACCCAGAATCATTTTTGAGCGTATGCTCTACCAATAGACTGGTAAGTGTACGCTGGTTGTAGTATAGCACGCTCTTATCTAGCTGTGCTCCTGCATCACCAAAAGGATTGGCCGCATTTTGATACATCAGTTCAGAGGTTTTCTTCACTCCATTCTGCGTATGAAAAAGTGTTGTACTCCAGCTGTTTCTTCCTTTTTTATACGAACCATTTGCCAAGGCACTCCAAAGCACTTCATTTACACCAAGGCTACCATTATTCTTCTCAGAAAGCACAAATTCATTTATCGACTTGTCTTCATCCTTGATATACGTTTGGTAAAGAGCCTGATCATAATAATTAAATTTATTGCTATACCCTGCTGCTAGATTGTATCCGTACGTTTTCTTGTCTTTGTTTATTTGGTTTCCGTAGTTGATGTTGAATGAAGTATTGAGCAGACTCATCTGCTGTGTAGCACCCAGTTCTTTGCTGAAAGCATTTGCATTCCCTTGTGCCTGTTGTGCTCCTCCATTACGCTGTGTATATTGAGAAAAAGGAATGGCTTTGGCCTCGCCAAAAGGAATTTTTCTGCTGCCCTTGCCTGCTGCAAATACTTCTCCTATACCACCTCCATGTGTCACGTAATCGCCATTGAAACTCATAGCTGGATTGTACCCAAGCGATGCGGATACAGCAAACACTTCTTTGGCTTGAAAATCTGATGTCTGTACGTCTACCCAACCACCGGTAAAATCACCTGCTAGATTTGGCGTGAAACTCTTTAGTACTACGATATTATCTATCAGATTTGTTGGAAAAATATCCATCTGTATGGTATTCTTATCAGGGTCTAGACCTGGCAATTCCATGCCATTGAGCACTGTTTTTGTGTATCTATCTCCAAGACCACGAACAAATACATATCCTCCGTCTACACTAACTCCTGTAACCCTACTGGCTGCGGTTGCGGCATCTCCATCTCCTACTTTAGCCATCGCTTGCTTACTTGTACCGTCCATTAGATTTACCGATTTTTTTTGAGCCGTAATCAAAGCACTACTCGAAGTCGTTGACTTTTTCACCCGTATGGTAACGCCTCCTTTTAGAGCTTCCTCCGCCTTTGTTTTTAGACGAATAGTTCCTATGGCTATATTTCCATCTGCTAGCACTTCTACAGCGGCTACTATTTCTTCCTCATAGCTCACCAGTTTGATGCTGATATCTCTTGCTCCAGCATCAAAACTCGCCGTAAAATTGCCTTCAAAATCTGAATATCCTCCACCCTTTGATGTAGGGCACGTTATTATGGCACTTATTAGTGGTTCTCCTGTAGCATCATCTACCACATTACCAGACACTGTGCCCCTCTGGGCAAACGAGTATACCGTTGAAATAGCTAGTAAAGCAAGGGTAGCTATGGTCTTAATACGAATCATGTTTCTCTTTTTTGGATGTTTATATTGGTTTGTGAATGGGAATTATTGCCTCTTGATATAAAACAGCAAAACAGCGTTGAAAAAATCTACGCTGCCTCACTTGAGTTTATGGTTTGAAGTAGTTTATCAACTATTTTTAATTAAAAATCGGCAAGTAAC
>CAWVTO010000225.1:0-3339 GCA_963932895.1 uncultured bacterium | reverse complement strand
CAATTACCGTTCTACGCTAAGTCAAGACCTAAATGTCTAACTTTCTCCTTTTCAGTTCGCTTGTAATAAGCGATAGTTCTCTACCTGCTTGGCCTTTCACACTGCTATTCTCTTGGGCTCTACGGCTTAAGTACGGCAGTACTTCTCTGATAGGTCCGTAGGGAAGATACTTTGCTACGTTATACCCTGATGCCGCTAGGTTATAACTTATATGGTCGCTCATACCATACAGTTGAGCAAACCAAAACCGATCATCATTTTTCTCTATACCACTGTTTTCCAATAGTTTTGCGAGCATCAGAGAACTTTTCTCATTGTGCGTACCAGCACAGATACTTACAACGTCTCTATTATCAAAACACAGCTTTATAGCCGCATCATAGTCGTCATCTGTATCCTGTTTGGAATCTTGAATTGGGTTATCGTACCCCCTATCTCGGGATCGTTCACCTTCTTTTTCCATATAAGCACCACGCACCAGCTTAAATGCCACTTTATATCCCTGCTTTCTAGCCGTATCTATTCGTTTTTGCATTTCTGCTATGCGGCCTTTCCTATAGAGCTGTATAGTGTTGTAAACTAGAGCAGTACCCTTATTATATAGGGCCATATACTCATAGGTTATTTCATCTATGGCATCTTGTATCCACGTTTCTTCCGCATCTACCAGAAGCTTTACATTATGTTCATACGCTAGTTGGCAAAGACCCTTTATACGGGTACTAAATTCTTTATATCGTACATTTTCTGAGAAACTTGCCTCTTTACCTGCACGAATAGCTTCCGTACATTCTTCCAGCATTTTTAAATTAGCAATAGCGGTACATTTAAAAACGGCAATGGGGTATTCTGGTTTGTTAGCCGCTTCATTTATTACATTCTGAAGCTCAGCATACGACAATTCAAAATCTTCTTCTGTACCCTCCCCTTCTACACTATAATCGAGTATAGCTCCTATCCTATTCTCATATAACTGCCTAGCAGATATATAACTCTCTGCAATACTCTCCCCACCGCAAAATTGAGCAAAGAGGGTGTTTTTAATAATGCCTTTTATGGGTAATCTAAGACTCAATGCTAGGTTAGCAAGTTTAGGTCCGTTATTCACTAAAAACGGATAATTAAATGCTTGGAAGAGGCGGTATGCTTTTTTCAAATCACGATTCGATTTGTGAGCAAACGCTACTTCAGTATTATCAAACGACAAATTCATATTAGATAAGGCAAAAGTACTTACATATCGTCACAGGAAAAGAGTAAAACTAAAGTTTAGAATGAACCCAATTATACAGAATCTCCATTCCTTGTTGGAGAGGATAATTGGGTTGCCAGTGCAGAAGACTGGCTATGAGTCTATTGTCAGAACAGCGGCCATTTACACCTATAGGACCGTCTATATTTTTTATTGAAAGATCTTTGCCACTTAAGGCAATTACCATATGTGTAAGCTCATTGATTGTGACCATTTCAGCAGAACCTATATTGATCGGTTCTTTTACTTCAGAAGTCATAAGACGATCTATGCCTTCTAAACACTCATCTATGTATAAAAATGATCGCGTTTGCTCACCACTGCCCCATACTTCAATGGAATCACCATTAGTAGCTTCAGCAACCTTACGAGCTATAGCTGCAGGAGCTTTCTCTCTACCTCCTATGTACGTACCCAATGGCCCGAAAATATTATGAAAACGTGCTATACGCACATTTAATCCATAATTGCGAGCATAACTGGTGTACAGTCGTTCACTAAAGAGTTTTTCCCATCCGTACTCACTATCCGGATTTGCTGGAAAAGCTGAATCCTCTGCACAATTGGGATTCTGTGCGTCGAGTTGATTTTCTTCTGGATATATACAGGCCGAAGAAGAATAAAATAGTTTCGTCTTAGAGTGTTTCAAGGTCTCTGCAACATTGATATTTATCTGTGCACTGTTGTGCATGATATCGGCATCATTTTCTCCCGTGAAAATAAAACCTGCTCCACCCATGTCTGCTGCTAGTTGGTATACTTCGTCAAAATCCTTAGTAAATATCTCCTTCACCACATCTTGACAGCGTAGGTCACCTATAATGAATTCATCTGCACTAGTAGTGTCAAACTCAGGGTATTTTAAATCTACGGCTACTACAGTATAACTCCTACTTTTTAGTCGTTTCACTAAATGATTTCCAATGAAACCTCCGCCTCCTAATACTAAAGCACTTTTCATAATTTGTTTAACATATTAGCTAGGTGTGGCACTAGATTACTGCTTGCAAAATGACTTTTTGAATATTCATACCCACTTACGGCAATAGCATTGGACTCTACAACATTTCGGTAACGGTAAGCTACTGTTTCTGCTAAAGCATTCGCATTTCCTACGGTATATTTATACACCTCTTTTCTATGCGTAAAATCATCGCTGAACCCTATTCCATCACTCATAATAACGGGTTTACTGCACGCAAAATATTCGCCTAATTTGATAGGATAACCATAGGTAGCAAAATTGCTTTCTTCTCTGTTCATAAGGAGGGTGTCGCACTCCTTGAGAAGCCAAGGTATATCATTGTAAACAACCGTACCTGTTACTTCTACATTTTTTTCTATACCCATATCCATAATCGTACGTTTCAGTTCCTGCATATTCGGATTATACCCAATCAGTCTGAGTGTTAGTTTAGGAAACTTAGGCACTAATAATGAGGTAGCTTCTAACAGCAAATTGATATTGTCTTTTTCTGCAAAACTTCCAATATAACCCATGGTGTAGGGTATTTCTTTTCTTTCTATTGCGAAGCGATTGTGATCTGTCATAATAGGAAACTTAGCTAAAGTTCTAGTTTTAAAAGAACTAAAATACGAATACAATCTCTTGGATATTACCAATAAGACATCTGCATACTTAGCAATCCATTCTTCTTCTTTTCTATGCAAACGAGATATACTGTCAGATGAAAACAGTTCCGTTTGGTCTACAATAATTTTTTTTCGAAGTACTTTGAGTAAACGTAAACCAACTATGGTATCGGTAAAGCGAGGACAGTAAAAGTAGTATGCATCATACTTAAATGAAGTTGACAAAATCCAAACTAGCAAACCCAATTGTCCTGAAATTATTTGAATGTACCGTAGTATCTTAGGCTGCAAATACCTTCTACTAATACTCGTACACACTATGGCAAATTCGTTCCACTGCTTGGGTTGAGACGTCTGAATAGAACTACTGAATTTTGTCGGAAAAACAGAAACAAAGGTTGAGAACCAACCTTCGCTCTTTAGAGAATCAGCAATGGTCTTTAGACGTGCATTTTTGGTATTCCCTTCGGGAAAGTCGCCACTAAATATGATCG
>CAWVTO010000224.1:0-3359 GCA_963932895.1 uncultured bacterium | reverse complement strand
CTTTGTCTACCGTATGCTTAGTGAGTAGTTTGTCTAGATGCTTAGGAGCTATGTTGAGCTTTTTCAGTAGGTTGAGAGCCACAGCTGTTAGTTCGTCTGTAGTTGCTTTTGTAGCCTTAGTGCTCCAGTGCTCTGGGTGTCTATTGCCACTAAACGTGAGTTGCAGAAATTCACGTTCTACAAAGGTTTTATCTTGTTTGAAATATACTTTGCCAAACTCGAAAAACTTAAGGTCAGCATTTTTACGATTTATGTTATAGGCAACTGAGGATAGGGTAGAATTGACCAACTCCATACGCATTACATTCATATCTTGGCTCAGTGGGTTAAGCATATACACCGCCTCGTCCAATTCCTTTTCGCTGTATAGCTTGCTAGCTACCAGTGAGTTGTTCATTATCTCATTAAAGCCAATATCTGTTAAGTAGTTACTGATTTTAGTTTTCACCTTATTCGGTGCATTCTTGTCTATTATAGATGGTATGTAGTTTACCTTCTGCGGTATAGGAATATTATCAAATCCATACACACGGAGTATCTCTTCGTATACATCTACTGCTCGTTGTACGTCTGGTCTATAGCGTGGCACTTCTAAGAAGAGGTTCCCATTATTATTTCTCAAGATTTTTATCTCAAGGCTTTGAAGAATGTCTGTTGCTGTTTCCTCTGGTATTGGGTGTCCTATAAATTTATTGAAGTCTTCTAGTTTTACTTCTATCTGCAGTGGTTCTATTGCTTCCGGGTATATATCTACTACTTCGGAGGCTATCTCGCCACCTGCTTCTTCTAGTATAAGGTTTACCACACGTACTAGGGCAAAGTTTACCATCTCTGGGTCGGTGCCTCGTTCAAATCGATAACTAGCATCGGTATTTAATCCAAAACTTTTTGCCGTTTTACGTACAGCAGCAGGGTCAAAATAAGCACTTTCTAAGAAAATATTTACAGTATCTTTTGTTACTCCGGAGTCTAAACCGCCAAGTACGCCGGCTAGAGCTATTGGTTTATTTTCATCAGCAATAATTAAATGGTGAGCGGTTAATTCACGTTCTACGTCATCCAGTGTAGTTAGTTTTTCTCCTACTGTAGCGTAACGTGCCACTATTTTTTTGCCAGCAAGCTTATCATAATCAAACGCATGCATGGGTTGACCTATCTCATGTTGAATGAAATTAGTAAAATCTACAACGTTATTTATTGGTTTTAAGTCAATAGATTTTAGACGTTTTTGCAGCCAATCAGGAGACTCTTTCACAGTAACACCTTTGAGGGTAATTCCACTATATCTCGGACACGCTTCAGTGTTGTCTATGCTAATGTCTACCCGCATTTGTCCGCGAGTATCTAAATTCTCTATGCTTGGTTTCTTGTATTTGTTGCCCGTTAGAGCTTGTAGCTCACGTGCTACACCCATGTGTGAAATCGCGTCTCCTCTGTTGGGTATTATCGCTATTTCCAATTGATGATCTGTTTCTACCGTGTATATATCTGTTAGAGGAGTACCCGGCAGTACACTTGCTTCAAGCACCATAATACCAGACTTGTCGGAGCCTAGTCCCACTTCATCCGCTCCGCAAATCATGCCTTCAGAAGCTTCGCCTCTTATTTTGGCTTTCTTTATATCAAAGCTTCCGTCTTCAGTGTGTATGGTAGTTCCAACAGGAGCAACTATTACTTTTTGACCAACCGCTATATTTGGGGCTCCGCATACTATGTTTAGTATAGTGCCATTTCCTATGTCTACAGTCGTCTTGTTTAGTTTATCTGCATCTGGGTGTTTGTCTTTGGTAAGTACGTGTCCTACTATTAAGTTTTGGAGTCCACCTTTTATGGATTCAGTTTTCACAATGTGTTCAACTTCTAATCCGCTCATAGTGAGCTTCTCGCAGATTTCCTCTAAAGGTAAGTCTAGGTTGATGAATCGTTTTAACCAGTTGTATGATATCTTCATGATATAAGCTGTGGGCGAAGGTAATTCCCTAATTGTAAACTTGATATTTAGAATAGCCTTTTTATTCATATAATGTTATAATTGCCCTACATTATGAAGACAAAAAATGAAATAACGGAGTTAGTATCAGGAGATCAAGTGACTTCTTGGGTGACTTATATCAGAGAATTGGCTGAGACCTACTTGCCTAAAATAGCTTTGGCTATTCTTACCGTGATTGTAGGTTGGTGGCTTATCGGTCGTATAAATCATGGATTTAAAAAGCTGCTTACCCGTAAAAAGGTTGACATCTCTCTTGTACCCTTTCTGTGTAGTATGACCAATGCAACCCTCAAAGTTCTCTTGTTTGTGAGTGTAGCGTCTATGGTGGGTATAGAAACTACCAGTTTTGTTGCGGTGCTAGGTGCAGCTTCTTTGGCGGTAGGTTTTGCATTGCAAGGTAGCCTTGCCAACTTTGCAGGAGGAGTGTTGATCCTGCTATTCAAACCGTTCAAAGTTGGTGATCTTATAGAGAGCGATGGCGTTTTAGGAGTAGTGCAAAGCATCACCGTTTTGAATACGATATTGGCGACACCAGCAGATAATACCGCTATCTTGCCTAATGGGCAAGTGGCCAATAACAAGGTGCTCAATTATACCAAGGAGAATAGCAGACGTGTAGACTTGACTGTAGGCATAGGTTACGATGAAGATATAGAAAAGGCTAAGAAAGTACTGGTAGAAGCACTAAAAAATGTGCCCAATGTGTTGGAGAGTCCGGCTCCTTTTGTTGGGGTATTGGGCTTTGGAGATAGCTCCGTAGATTTAGTGGTAAGGCCGTATGCTAAATCTGCAGAATATTGGAATGTGTATTTTGCAGCAAATGAGGCTATTAAAAAAGCACTAGACGATAACAACATCGAGATTCCATACCCACACCAAGTGGAGATTAGGAAATAGGTATTGGCAGCTTAGTAACGGGCTGTTTTGTTAAGTGGTCTAGCATTTATGCGATTGTATTTTTTGTAGTCCCAAGTCTATTGCATGTTTAGTATTTCCAGCACCAACTCCGGAGGTCTACATACCATAGCTTTGTCATTGGTTTCTACTATTGGTCTTTCTATTAGTTTGGGATTAGCCACCATAGTCGCTATTACTTCTGCATCGGTAAGCTCTTTGTTCTTATAGTTTTCCTTCCAAACGGCTTCGCCTTTCCGCACTAGTTCCAGTGGAGTGATCCCTATTTTCTGTATCAAAGCATTCAGCTCTGCCTTGGTCATCGGATTTTTGATGTAATCAATTATCTCAACGCCTTCTGTAGGTATTAACGCAAGGCATTGCCTGCTCTTAGAGCAGCGATTGTTGTGGTAAATTTTTAACATAATGGTTGACTATTCACAAATACTAACTCCCAGGTGCACCCATAACA
>CAWVTO010000223.1:0-3361 GCA_963932895.1 uncultured bacterium | reverse complement strand
TTAAGAATATGCATAGTCAAAATGCCAAGCGGTTTAGCAACCCAAAAACCACTCAATTTTTTGATCGGTATGCTACATACAACGGCAGTAACCCGTATCAAGCTCCGGCTACACTCAATGTTATATCACATTATGAGTTTGGGATAGGAGCGTTCTTCCCTACAAAGGGTATACGATCTATAGCGGATGCTCTACATGCAAAAGCAATAAATTTGGGTGTTCATTTCTGCTTTGAAACACGGGTAGATAGTGTTATCAAGCGTAATGGAATGTTCGTAGTAAATGAAAGAGAAGAATATCATATTGCCTTGTGTAATATGGATGTAGCTTCTGCCGCACGTGGTCCGTTAAAATCACTCATTGGTGATAGCAGCAAGGATTACGAACCCTCTAGTTCTGCATTGATATTTTATTGGGGAATGAAGTCGAGTTACAAGGAGTTGGATGTGCACAACATTTTTTTCTCCAATGACTACAAAAAAGAGTTTGCCAATATTTTTAAAAACAAACGAATAGACGCTGATCCCACGGTATATCTGCATATTAGCAGTAAAATGAATGCCAATGACGCTCCCGAAGGTGGCGAAAATTGGTTTGTGATGGTCAATGCACCCTTTGATGATAATCAAAATTGGGAGACCATAATTGCTCATGCAAGAAAAAATATAGTCGCTAAATTGGAAAAAAATATTGGAAGAGACATTGCAGGAGACATACAAGTAGAGCACCAACTTACGCCGCAGCTCATTATGAGTAAGACAGGCAGTTACAAGGGTGCACTATATGGTACAAGCTCCAACAATAGGATGTCTGCTTTTCTTAGGCAAGCAAACTTCAGTTCAAACCATAAGGGTTTATATTTTTGTGGAGGAAGTGTGCATCCCGGTGGTGGCATTCCTTTATGTTTGCTGTCTGCGAAAATTTCAACAGATATAATAAAAGGTGATTACTAAATTTATTAAAAAACATTTTTTCACACTGCTTTTAGTTCCCTACGCTGTAGGCACTATAGGAATGCTATTGCCCGTTAGTAGATCTTTTTTTATGAGTATGACTCCCGTGATGCTTATTTTCAGCTTTGTACTTGTGATGGTAGAAGAGGGCAAATGGACCAAGTTTAATATTTTTCCTCTTGTGCTCATATTCATTGGGGGCTTTGCGGTAGAATATGTCGGCGTTAATTACGGATATCTATTTGGTGATTATCAATACGGCACTATACTGGGATTAAAGCTGGGAGGTGTACCTGTTATCATTGCTTTAAACTGGGCGATGCTCTGTATTGCATCGCGGAGTATGGTAAATCTAATTACCAATAATAAAATACTAGCATCTGCCATTGCTGCTGCTGTTGTTACGGCATACGACGTATTGCTTGAGCCAGTGGCTATACGATTTTCTTGGTGGTGGTGGGATACCGTAAGTGTCCCCATCTTTAATTATGTATGTTGGTTTGGGTTCTCTTTTATTTTTCAGCTATTGTTCAGAAAAGTGCCTATTACTACTGGTAGAAGCTATTGGATGATATTTGTTCAGGCTATTTTTTATTGGATTTTGTTATTGATGTAGTATGAAGGTGTTTATATTATTATTCATAATTTCTTTGAGCAGCATAGCTGATTTAAGGATGGTTTACCAAAGCCAGGATGAAGATAAGGTATTGAATGCTCTAAAAGAACTAGAAACAAAGAGTATGCTAACTGCCGATGAACAGTGTTACAAAGCAGTGTTTCTTTGTATGAAAGCAGATTACCTTACGTGGCCTATGGAGAAATTATCGGCTTTCAAAAAAGGGTATGCTGACTTAAATAGTATTATTGATTCTAATGCTCATAATGCAGAGTATTATTATCACCGTTATATGATAGAAAAGCATTCTCCAAGCTGGTTACTCGATGTAAATCACATGACAGAGGATAAGGCGTTTGTAAAAGCGAACATGAAATCATCTCACCCGATGTATTCATTTGTTACCAAAACTATAGATAAGTAATTACATTTGCTTGTAATGAAACGAGCATATGTAGTAGATGCGGCACGTAGTGCTGTAGGTAAATTTGGAGGTACACTGGCACCTATACGTCCAGATGATTTAGCAGCAGATGTTATCAAAGCCTTGGTTCAGCGTAATGCCAGTATTGATCTCAATGAAATAGAAGATGTTATTCTTGGTGCAGCCAATCAAGCCGGAGAAGACAATAGAAATGTGGCTCGTATGAGTTTATTGCTCGCAGGTTTGCCTGTTACCGTACCCGGTCTTACTATCAATAGACTATGTGCCAGTAGCTTACAAGCTATAGCAGATGTATCCAAAAGCATAGCTGTAGGTCACGGAGATATGTTCATAGCCGGAGGAGTAGAGAGCATGAGTAGAGCTCCTTTTGTGATGCCAAAGGCCGAAAGTGCCTACAGCAGAAGCAACAGAGTTTATGACACGTCTATTGGCTGGAGATTTGTCAATCCAAAATTATCAGATATGTATTTTCCTTACCCCATGGGAGAGACTGCTGAAAATGTAGTAGAGAAGTATAAGATAACAAGAGAAGAGCAAGATGCCTTTGCCCATCATACACAACAGAAATACCAGAATGCTCTGGAAGCAAATCGGTTTGCAGAAGAGATAGTTCCCATAACTGTACCACAGCGTAAGAAAGAGGATATTCTCTTTGCTCAAGATGAGCATCCTAGACTAAGCAGTATGGAGAAGTTGAGTAGTTTAAGACCAGCCTTTCGAAAAGGGGGAACTGTAACTGCTGGGAATTCCAGTGGAGTAAATGATGGTGCAGCAGCACTACTGATCGTAAGTGAAGAAGCATTAAAGAGATATAATTTAGAACCAATAGCAGAGGTAGTAAGTAGTGCAGCCGCAGGGGTACACCCAGATATAATGGGCGTGGGGCCTGTGCCGGCAACTCAGAAAGCATTGAAACGTGCAGGTATCACCACAAATGATTTAGATCTAATAGAACTAAACGAAGCCTTTGCAGCACAGGCAATAGCGTGTATAAGAGATTTAGACCTCAATCCCGATATTGTGAATGTAAACGGAGGTTCGATAGCTATAGGGCATCCGCTAGGAGCAAGTGGAGCTCGTATTACGAGCACATTACTGCATGAGTTTAAAAAACGTGAATCTGCTAAGTATGCATTGGCAACAATGTGCATAGGAGTAGGGCAGGGGGTAGCCGTAGTGTTCAAGAAATGTTAGGTTACCAATAAGTATCCTAACGGTATATAAAAGGGGAATGGTCGTACGACCATTCCCCTTTTATATTGGATCTTGTTGTGCTAAATGTGGAGCATAAAAAAAGGCAACTCATTTGAGTTGCCTTTTTTTTGTATTATGTAATTTTTAGTACTC
>CAWVTO010000222.1:0-3376 GCA_963932895.1 uncultured bacterium | reverse complement strand
ACATATGCTATTCCGCAGGCTCCAAGTACAGTTGCTGAATCCATTAACCCTTCATCTATACTTATAGTATTCCCTATGGAGTTAAAGCAATGCGTTATAGCATCAGTTGCCATATCGTTATTTGAATTGGAAGAGATACACGTCGTAGACATCCCAACATCGGCAGCAGTATTTGGCATTGCCCTGAATACAGGAATTGGAGTGCTCACAATATGTTGAATTTGTTTTAACGAAACTCCTGTTGCTAAGGAAACAATGATGTGTTTCTCTGGAATAAAAAGAGAATTAAGCTCTTTTAATACTTCTAAAATATTGTATGGTTTAAGAGCCATAATAATTATTTCAGATTCGTTAACCGCCATAACATTGTCATCACTTACCCTAACTCCTGTTTCCTTGAGGTGCTCTAATACATTAATATTTCTTCGGGTAACAATAATATTTGAAGCAGGAACAGTCTGTTCTGCTATTAATCCGTTTAAAATGGATAATCCTAAATTACCACACCCAATGATTGCAATTTTTTTATTTTTCATTCTCTTATGATTCTACCTAAATGTGCGTCTAGTTTCACTATGTACGAAACGGTATTCCCCGGGTTTTTAAAAAAAAACGTGTGCGAAACGAGACTTCTCGGTTAGTGTAAGACCAATACTATAAGTAAATGGAGACAATTACAACTGCTGCCCCTTGTTTTTGAAGGAAAAAAGTTAAATTTTACGGTAATCTGACAAAGCATTGCTTGCTTGACGGTGGGCAGTTATGTGGGGTGCACAGCAGCTGTTTTATTGTGCCCTTCAGTCTTTCTACCGAGAAGAATAGAACTCAATGGATAAATGTAGGGTATAAATTGGTGTGTAGTTGTAAGACACTGTTCATTTCTCAGTGAGCAATTACTGCCAATAGCAATGGATGAGACCCACTGCCTGTTCTGAGGTTTATAAATCTTTGGTTAACCCTTGCACTACTTTGTAACCATTAAAAAACTCCTTGGCCACTATGCGTATGAAGGAGTATGCAGGTACCGCCACAATCATACCCAACACACCGGCAAGTGAGCCTGCAGCGAGTATTACGAGGAATATTTCGAGCGGATGGGCTTTTACACTCTTGCTAAATATGAGCGGTTGTAGTACAAAATTGTCCAATGCTTGAGCCACAGCAAAAGGAATCATGGCAGAGAGTACAAAAGTGGTCATGCTGAGATCGGGATGGGCTTCTAGTTGGCCGGTAGCTGCGAGGCTAATACCAAGCAACGCACCCATCATGGGTCCTATGTAAGGAATGATATTGAAGATGCCGGCAATAACACCGATGAGTAGGGCATTTTTGACATCCAAAATAGTAAGTCCCACGGTGATAACCACCATAACAATGCTTATTTGTATAACAACTCCCACAAAATAGCGGGTAAGCAAGTCCTTGGTTTCATTGAAAATCGTTCGGATTTTGTCCAAGTATTTATCAGGCGTTATACTGCCCACTACATTGTCTACTATGCTACCGTCTTTTAGTAGAAAGAAGCTGATGAAGAGTATCGAAAAAGCAGCGATAAGCGATCCCGTTATCCCACTCAAGAAACCAGTAACGTACTTGCCTATATCTCCCATACTAAATATTTTGGAGACTTCTTTTTGTACGATACTTTGCAATTCTACCTTGTCTATGTTGGCCTTCTCCATAAGTGAACTTACGGACTCTATCTGGGGCTGTAAGCGGCCTACTACATTTTTAGTATCTATCTTAGAAATAATGTGTGCTTGCTCTATTATGGTGGGTATCACCATGCTGAACAATCCCACGATAACCGTAACAAAAAGGGCAAGTACTACCGTAGATTTAAGCCAATTGGGGATAAACCATCCTTTTATTTTGACCTTGCCAAGTACACGCATGAGTGGTCTTGCTATGAAGGCAACGATGGCTGCAGCAAAAAAGTAGTATATGATAGACCTTACATTCCAGAGGACGTAGCTCAGGAATAGCACTCCGAGTATGGCAAGAACGAGTCGTACGTTTTTATTTTGTAGCATCTTTATTGGAACAAATTTCGGTTAATACGCTATTGGTAGATTTTGGGTGCAAAAATGCAATGACTTTGCCATCAGCACCGTCCTTGGCTTCTTGGTGTATAGCATCAAAACCTTCGGCTTTCAAACGCTTCAGTTCTGTATTTACATCTTCCACGGCAAAAGCAATATGGTGCACACCTTCTCCTTTTTTTTCTACAAAAGAATGAATAGCACTACTCTCTTTGGTGGCTTGTAGGAGTTCGATTTTTACATCTCCTACTCGAAAGAACGAGGTAATAACACCTTCGCTCTCCACGGCTTCCATTTTGTAGTGTTCTGTATTCAGTAGCTTAGCAAAGAGTTTGTTGCTCTCTTCTATATCCTTTACTGCTATACCTATATGCTCTATCTTTTGCATTGGTACAAGTTTAAGGAATAGAAATGTAGTTAGATACTATATATCCAATTAATATCGCATTTATCTACAGCACCCCAACGGCTCTCATGCAATCTACCATGACCGTATGCGTACGTTCTATATCTGCATCTAGGCCTATGGAGAAGCGGATTAAGCCATCGCTAAGACCCATTTCTTTTTGTTCTTCTTCTGGTATCTCAGAGGATGTAGAGCTTCCGGGTGCACTAAAAAGTGTTTTGTAAAAACCCAGACTTACGGCTAAGTAGCCGAGGTTCTTGTTCTGCATCATTTCCATTAGTTCATTTGCTTTAGCTAAACTGCCTACGTCTACGGTAAGCATGCCGCCGTATCCATACTCATCGTTCAGCATCGACTTAAAAATAGCATGCGAGGGGTGAGACGGCAATCCGGGATAAACGGTTCTAAGTCCGAGACTTTCAAATTTTTCTGCCAAATACATGGCGTTTTTGCTGTGTTGCTGTATGCGTATATGAAGTGTTCTTAGGTTTTTGAGAACAGACGCTGCTCGCAAGCTATCCATCGTAGAACCCAAAAGCATACAGGCCCCTGTGTTTACATCTCGCAAGGCATTTATGAAATCTTGCGTACCACAAACTACACCGCCTACTGTGTCGCTTGAGCCATTGATAAACTTAGTAAGACTGTGTATTACTATGTCGGCTCCCAGTATTTTGGGAGTAATGGATAGTGGGGAGAACGTATTGTCTACCACTAGCTTCAAGTTGTATTTTTTAGCCAAAGCGGATAGTGCTTTTATATCTGCTACTTCTAGCAAGGGGTTACTCACGCTTTCGCAGTAGAGTACTTTGGTATGCTCATTGATAGCTGCTTCTACGAGTGCGAGGTTGGTGATATCTACAAATGAAGTAGCAATACCAAAACCGGGTGTAAAGTTCTTTAGGAATGCATACGTGCCTCCATAGAT
>CAWVTO010000221.1:0-3383 GCA_963932895.1 uncultured bacterium | reverse complement strand
ATAAATCAGGAGTAGATGCGATAGAAATTTCTCACGGAGATGGACTAAGCGGTGGGAGCTTTAATTATGGATTTGGTGCTCATACGGATTGGGACTGGTTAGAAGGGGTAGCGGAAGAGTTGAATCACGCGGTACTTACCACCCTGCTATTGCCAGGAATTGGCACTATAGAAGACCTCAAAAAAGCATACGACCTTGGTGTTCGATCAGTGCGTGTGGCAACACACTGTACAGAAGCAGATGTAAGTAGACAGCATATAGAAGCGGCTAAAAAGCTAGGAATGGACGTAGGTGGTTTTCTTATGATGGCACATATGAGTGCCCCTCAGAAACTTGCAGAGCAAGCTAAGCTTATGGAAAGCTACGGAGCTGATTGTGTGTACGTGACAGACAGTGCAGGAGCATTATTGATGGATGACGTAGCTGACCGTATAAAGGCTTTCAAGGATACATTAGATAGTAAAACGGAGATAGGTATCCACTGCCACCATAACTTAAGTCTAGGTGTAGCCAATACGATAGTAGCCATGCAGCATGGAGCTACACGCTTAGATGCATCACTTGCAGGAATGGGAGCAGGAGCAGGTAATTGCCCGCTAGAAGTACTCATAGCTGTGCTGAATAGAATGGGAGTAGAGCATAATTCAGATTTATATCAGCTAATGGATTTGGCTGATGATGTGATTCGTCCACTGCAAGAAAGACCCGTACGTGTAGATAGAGAGACGCTTAGCCTAGGCTATGCCGGAGTGTATTCTAGTTTCTTGCTACATAGTGAGCGAGCCGCACAGAAGTACGGGCTCAATACCGCAGACATTTTACAAGAACTAGGCAAGCGAAAAATGGTAGGCGGACAAGAAGACATGATCGTAGACGTAGCACTCGATATGCTAAAAAACAAATAGGAAACATGAGTGTAGAGCAAGATTTAAGAGATAGGGGCAGCGATAGTTGTGAGATGTGCGGTGGTAAAGCGGGTTTGTCAGTATATGAAGTAGCCCCGAAGGATGGCAATGTAGCAGATAACTGTGTGATGACTTGTGAGACCTGCAACGAGCAACTCCAAGATACAGAAAAAGTAGATGCCAATCACTGGAGATGTCTGAATGATAGCATGTGGGCAGAAGCCAATGCAGTGAAAGTAGTAGCGTGGCGGATGCTTACTAAGCTGAAAGAGGAAGGATGGCCAGCAGACCTTTTGGACATGATGTATATGGATGAAGAAACAACTGCTTGGGCTAAAGAAGGTGAAGAAACTGCACCTACTAGCGGTGTGGTCCATAGAGATAGTAATGGCGTTCTATTAAATGTAGGAGACTCCGTGGTGCTGATCAAGGACCTTCCAGTGAAGGGCAGTAGTATGATCGCAAAAAGAGGTACGCCAGTAAGAAATATCCGCTTAGATCCAGATAATGAAACGTATATAGAAGGCAAGGTAGATGGACAGACTATCGTGATCATCACGGAGTACGTGAAGAAGACGTAGAGAGACTACTCTTTCAATACCCTTTTCGTGAAGAAGCCGTTTTTAGTTTGTGCCAGAACGAAGTACATTCCTGTGCTTAATTGGGTTAAGTCAAGTTCAGTTTGTGTTAGATCAGGAATATTCTGTTTGATGATTTTCTTCCCAAAGGGATCCAATATGATAACTGTTTGAATTTTATGAATGCTGTTTAGCGTTAATTTTGAGGAAACTGGATTTGGAAAGAAGTTCAAGTCCCCTATGTGCTGAGATGCTGTAGAGAGATTCCACCAGGCTATAGTATCCTTATTAGATGATCCGGAAGTGAAAGAATCTGAGATACCTTCTACATAGTATACGTACATTCCCTGCTCAGTAATGCTAGAATCTATAAAGCTCCTTAATGGACCGTCGGTGTAGCCTAGAGAAGTGAAATTAACCTCCTTATCTTCACGTCGGAAGACCTCGTATTTGTCTACTTGATTATTACAATTTCTCCAGATAAGATGGGTTTTACAATGAGAAAAACGTGTTGCTTGAAGCTTTTACGGGACATTGAACATAGCAACCTTATTGCATTCTACGGCTAAGATTGTTAATATCTATGTTATCAGCTAATGGCACTCCATCACAGTCTCTTAAAAGAGTAACAGAAATATGGTATCTAATATCATTGTTTTCTGTCGTACCTAGATTTTTACAGGTTATTTCACCGCCTATGAGGTGTGTAGCAAAACTAGAGCTGCTTAAAATTAATAATAAAGCAAGTAAAGAGAATGGTTTCATATGCGAGCAAGTATAGGAAGGATAAATGGGTTCTGATTCTGGTTTTGTAGGAAAGAGTGCTTTCGTTAGGTAAATGTTTTTTATGCGTTATAATAGAATTACTCTGTTCCTAGAGCATCTAACTCGTTTTTTGGATTTTTAGGGTTTTGTCCATATTCATTATTCTCAGCTTGACCATCCGTGAAGAATAAAATAAGTAACCAAATCCAACCGATGATTATGAAGAAATATAAAAGCTGCATCCATCCACTCTTTCCTATATCGTGCAACCTTCTTGTGCCAATAGCAATTGAGGGCACAAAAAATGCAAGATTAAAGATATTGACCAATATTCCGTTTTCTCCCAAAGGGGTATTCAAGACTGTGGTATCAATTGCTGTTAAGACAATTGAGATGATGAACGATACTAATGTGAAACTCCAAAACTCTTTTCGTCTAGCCCGTCCTTCAAAATTGGCATAATTCTTAGTAAGAGTCTGTTTGAAATACTCGAAAATTGATTGTTCTTGCATGGTTTGATTTTGATTAGGTTAAATCAATCAAATAAAGGAAAAAAGAACGAGAAATGAAAATAGACTACTTCTTCTTAAAGCTATTGATAGCGTTTTTGGTGAAATCAGAAAGAACCAACTGACCACTCATAGCTGCACGCTCAGCAAGAAGTGTATCCCAATCATCCGTTCCTCTCCAAAACACTTGCTTAAGTAATCGCATGGCTTCTGGGTTGCTTTTGCATAGCTTATTAGCTAGTTCTGCTATAGCAATGTCCATTTCTTCAGCAGTATCAAATGTATCTGCATATAGACCTTTGGTTCTTGCCCACTCAGCAGTTTGCCACTTGGTAGCATCTATGGCCAGTTGGCTCATAGCGGACAGTCCCATTTTGCGTTCTACAGCTGGCCCTACTACGAAGGGTCCTATGCCTACGGCAAGTTCGCTAAGTTTTACAGCAGCGTGCTTGGTAGCTAGGGTATAATCAAAAGATGCAGCAAGTCCTACTCCGCCACCTACAGCTTTGCCTTGTACTCTGCCTATGATTAGTTTTGGGCATTTACGGCAGGCGTTTATAACATTGGCAAAACCAGAGAAAAATACTTTTCCAACTTCTAAGTCATCTATGGCTACCAACTCATCA
>CAWVTO010000220.1:0-3462 GCA_963932895.1 uncultured bacterium | reverse complement strand
TGAGTGGTTTTTGGGTTGCTAAACCGCTTGGCATTTTGACTATGCATATTCTTAAACACCTCTACTTTGGGTAATCTAAAAATACTTTTAAACGTACCCCAGCTTAGGTAAGTACTGATTTTATGCAGTGACTTCTCTAAGAAAACATGATTGGTAATCTTGAATTTAGTTTCACTGTCTTTTAGATAGGCATTTATCGTTTCTGGACGTTCTCCCAGTTTTTGAAAAAACTCAATCAACAATTGCTTTCTATTTTTAGTGGCAGTCAGTCGTGTACCATCATCCCAAAAATAGTTGCATATCGTTTCTAACTCATCATATTCGAACGTAACATCGTGTTGCCCGTCTATGGATAACAGCTCATCTACATACTGAGGCATTGTGAATAGAGATGGTCCTGTATCCCACCTATAGCCATCTCTTTGCCAAACTCCCATCTTACCGCCATAGGTATCACTCTGCTCAAATACGGTCACAGCATATCCAGCGGCAGCCAACCTTATAGCCGACGCTAGTCCTGCTATTCCAGCACCCAAAATAGCTACTTTATATTCTGATTTATTGTGTTTCAAATTGTGGGCAATTAGCCGATTACTCGGACAAAGATAGAACACCAAAACTCTCTTATTGTTTAACTTTGCCATCAATGTTACAACGACCACAAACACTTTTTTTTCTTGCCATAGTTGGTATTTGCGTAATGCTAATGTTTTCGGATACCGTTTTCTACACGGCAGAAAACACAACCACTAAAGAAAAATACAGTATTGAGTACGACCAGACGGAAATGACTGCTGCAGATGGAACTGCTAAAGAAGGCAATACTTGGCTAGTATCCTTTGCTGCTGCTATTGCGGCACTTAGCCTAGCTTCCTTACTTGCGTTTAAGAATAGGAAACTACAAGCTCTTTTGTCCTCTTTCAATTTTCTATTTATACTGGGCCTTATCGTGATGATGTACATGTACAGTATACACATGAGCTATTTCGAAGGACTAAATGCTGATGTAGCTTCTTCATTCACGTTTGCTGCTTTATTGCCACTAGCACTGCTATTGTGTAATTTTCTGGCTCTTCGCGGAATTAAAAAAGACGAGCAGCTAATTCGCTCTATGGATAGACTGAGATAAACAATTACTTGAAAATCCTAGACATACATAACTTTAGTGTAACGTTTAAATTAAATAAGACACAATCCTTTGAGGCCGTAAAAGGCATAGACTTCTCAATAAACCAAGGTCAAATACTCGGATTAATAGGCGAAAGTGGTAGCGGTAAATCTGTCACAAGTCAAGCCATTACACGCCTGCTAGGCGATGCAATATGCTCAGGAGATGTCAATTTCCTGCACCAGGATAAAGAAATAAACCTACTCACCTGTAGTGACTACGTATTGAAAGAAATACGAAAAAACGAAATCTCCTATATTTTTCAGGAACCAATGACGGCCCTAAATCCGCTAATACCGTGCGGTAAGCAGATACTAGAAAGTGCTAATCATAAGAGTGAACAATACCTCGAAGAACTCCTCTATAAAGTCGAACTAGCCGATACTAAACGCATAGCAAAAAGCTACCCACACGAGCTAAGTGGAGGCCAACGCCAACGTATAATGATAGCAATGGCTCTTGCTAAAAAACCAACGCTACTGATAGCTGATGAGCCTACTACTGCACTGGATATTGCCGTGCAAACGGAGATACTACAATTGCTCAGAAAACTAAGCCGCGATGAGAAGATGGGTATCCTCTTCATCACCCATGATTTGCTCTCGTTAAAAGGTTTTGCGGATTCTATTGCTGTTATGTATCATGGAGAAATAGTAGAAGTAAATGATGCCAATAGCATTCTAAATAATCCGCAACACCCCTATGCCAAAGCACTCATAGAGAGTAGAGCTACCTATGGAAAACGGGGTAAAGTGCTGGCAGAAATAGATGACCTACTACAAGAAGATGAAGACGGATTACACTTTTCACTACCTACCGTGCAACCACTTACTACAGAGGAAAATAGCAGTGATGCTATACTACAACTCACCGGCGTAGAAAAATCTCATTACAAAGCAAAACTTTTTAGTAAGAGAGAGACCAAAGTGCTGCACGACATTCACCTCACACTAAATCAAGGTGATATACTTGGATTAATAGGCGAAAGCGGCAGTGGTAAAAGCACTATTGCCAAACTCATTCTCAAAATATGGAATACAACCAACGGAAATATTTCGTATCAAGATAAAGACCTAAACGCAGTAGAAGACCTTTCGCGTGAAATTCAATTGGTTTTTCAGGACCCTTTTTCATCATTAAATCCAAAACATAGGATAGGCAACGCAATAGCAGAAGTACTCCAAACCCTAGATAAAAAGAAGGGTAGTAAGTCTGCAAAATCAGCACTAAAGAATAATGTAGTATCTTTGTTAGAAGAAGTAGGTTTAGTAGCTTCTGATTTTGATAAATATCCGCATGAGTTTTCTGGCGGACAAAGGCAACGAATTTGTATAGCCAAGGCACTCGCCAAAAATCCCAAAATTATTGTTTTAGATGAGGCCGTAAGTGCACTAGATGTAAGTGTGCAAGCCAAAGTTCTAAACCTGCTGAATGACCTCAAAAGAGAAAAAGGTCTCACCTATCTACTAATCTCTCACGACATGAATGTAGTGAGTTATTTCTGCAATAAAATAATAGTACTCAAGCAAGGAAAAATAGTAGAGGCGGGAGAAACAGATAAATTAATACGTAGCCCCACATCGGACTACACCAAAACATTGCTGGAACACAGCATCAATTGAAAAACACAGTGAAAAAGAGACATAATCGGACAAACAGATCGAATAGCTACAGTGAAGTACTTGAAGTACTTGCGGCTAGTCCAAATAAGCTACTCAACTACAAACAAGTTGGGGCAAAAGTGCCACAGCACTCATACAAAGAAGTAAACCATGCACTGGAACTACTGGTGAAAGATGGTAAACTAAAACAACCGGAAGTAGGCAAATACATGTTTGAAAGAATGACAGAAGATGAAATCATAGGTAAGTTAGACTTCAACTCACGCGGCGATGCATACTTGGATGTAGAAGATGTAGATGACGACATCAAAATAAAATCGGGTGATACACTCGACTCTTTTGATGGAGATGAAGTAGCCGTAAGACTGAAATATTTAGCCGGAAAGACGAAGGCTAGAGCTTTTGTAACCCGCGTAATAAAACGGGCCAGAGAAACGTATGTAGGTACTATATCTGCTGGTGGAAATTCGTTTTTTATCATTCCAGATGGCAACAAAATGCATACCGACTTCTTCTTGCCAAAAGAACGCCTAAATGGAGCTACAGACGGAGATAAAGTCATTTTTAAATTCAAAGACTGGCCAGCTAAAGCTAAAAACCCGTATGCCCGAGTGGTAGACATACTGGGACGGTCTGGAGAGAATACAGCAGAAATGCATGCCATCGTTGCTG
>CAWVTO010000219.1:0-3480 GCA_963932895.1 uncultured bacterium | reverse complement strand
ATCAGGGGCTGCTCGTCCTCACTATCTTCGCCAATACCTTCTATAGCGAGATCAGTGTCTACAAAGTCCTTCGTCCACTTTTTTTCTAAGTATTTGTATATGAGGTATGTTGTCAATATTCCAAAAGGCAAAGTCTACCGAACCAATTAACTAATAAACCGTTTACTAATCAACTATATTATCTTTGTACCTTTGGGACACACACAAACATCCGACCGTAAAAAAGACCACATCGAACTTGCTTTTGAGTCTGTGGTAGCCAATCAAGATCAACGTTTTTACTACGAGCCCTTGTTTAGTGGGCATCCGCAAGGGGGCTTAGAGCCTGTGCAGTTTGCTGGTAAGGCAATGAAAGCACCTCTTTGGGTCAGTAGTATGACTGGAGGCACCAAAGAAGCTGGTATTATAAATAAGAATTTAGCAAAAGCTTGTGGTCAGTTTGGACTCGGGATGGGACTAGGTAGTTGTCGTATTATCCTGAAAGATGACGAATATCTGCCTGATTTTCAGCTCCGCAAAGAGATGGGAGATTATCCTTTGTATGCCAACCTGGGAGTAGCACAGTTAGAAGAACTCTTTGACGAAGGCAACGAAAGCCTAGTTGCTGAACTGATAAAAAGAACGGAGACAGATGGACTTATAATACACGTAAACCCGCTACAGGAGTGGTTGCAGCCAGAAGGAGATGTATTTAAAAAATCGCCGCTGGAAATTATTGAAAGAACGGTAGACTTAGGTGTCAAGATTATAGTAAAGGAAGTTGGGCAGGGTTTTGGCCCAGAGAGCCTAAAAGCATTGATGAAATTACCACTAGCAGCTATAGATTTTGGAGCACATGGTGGCACTAATTTCAGTAAGCTAGAAATGCACCGCAGCGATACTATGCGTCACGAGGCGTATGACAAAGTAGCCTCTTGGGGACATAGTGCAGAGCAAATGGTTGGTTTCTACAATTGCTTGAAAGAAGAATTGGGGGACCAAAATCAAAACGCAGATATTCTTATTAGTGGTGGAGTAAGAGATTTTATGGATGGATACTACCATACGGAAAGAATCAATGCCAATGCCATATACGGACAAGCTTCTGCTTTCTTAAAACATGCAAGAGGTAGTTACGCAGAATTAGAAGAGTATGTAGAGCTACAGATTAAAGGGTTTGAGTTGGCTAAGACTTACTTGAGATTGAGAGATAAGTAGATTTGAGATTAAATGAATAGTTAGATTTAGAAGGATGCACGATTTTAAGAAATTTAATGTTTGGCAGAAAGTACGAGTCTTTACTAAAGATATTTACTCAATATCAAAGTCTTTTCCGGATGATGAAAAGTTTGGATTAACGAGTCAACTAAGAAGGGCTACGATCTCAATTACGAATAATATAGCAGAAGGGTGTGGTCGAAATACAGACAAACAACTTGTTCAGTTTTTACAATACGCACATGGATCAGCAGTTGAAGTTGAGAATGTATTGATTTTAGCTGCAGATTTAGAGTTTATAAGTAATGCTGATTTTCAAAATCTTAACGATCAATTAATCTCAATTTAAAAAATGCTTTTTACACTCATCAATAAATTCAAAGTATAATGAAGTCTCATATCTCAAGATCTATAGTCTCACATCTCACAGTCTCATAGTCTCACATCTCACAATCTCATAGTCTCAAATCTCAATACTAAAAAGGAATGATAAAAGGATTCAGTAAACTAACCAAAGAAGCCAAAATAGAATGGCTAATTGATAATTTTTTCGATGGAAGCAGTGTTGCTAGAGAAACGTTGGAGAATTATTGGCACTCAGATGCTAAGTTGCAAAAGCTCCACGATGAGTTTATAGAGAACACAATTACGAATTTTTATATGCCAATGGGCGTTGCTCCCAATTTTGTGATAAATGGGAAAGAGTATGCCGTACCTATGGTGACGGAGGAAAGTTCTGTAGTAGCGGCGGCGGCTAAGTCTGCTACGTTTTGGGCAAGCAAAGGTGGTTTTAAAGCTACCGTAAAAAGCACAACGAAGGTTGGCCACGTACACTTCCTATGGAAGGGAGAAGACAAGCAAGCTCTGGAAGATTTCATAGAAGGTGTGAAAGACAAATTCTATACAGAAACAGAGGGCATTACCAAAAATATGCGGAAACGTGGAGGTGGTATATTGGGAATAGAGTTAGTAGATAAATGTGCCGATGTACCATATTACTATCAACTTCACGCAGAGTTCGAAACCTGCGATAGCATGGGTGCTAATTTCATAAACTCGTGCTTAGAAAAATTTGCCGACGTGCTCAAAGCAGAGATGGCACAATCTAGCCTAAACCCAAATGAGGTAGAAGTAGTGATGTGTATCTTAAGTAATTTTACCCCAAAATGTCTTGTGCGTGTAGAGGTAAGTTGCCCTATAGAGCAAATGGTGGAAGGTACAGATATGTCTGCCGAGGCATTTGCGGAGCGATTTACCACGGCAGTGCGTATAGCAGAGACGCAACCGTATAGGGCGGTAACGCACAATAAAGGGATAATGAATGGGATAGATTCTGTGATCTTGGCTACAGGCAATGATTTTAGAGCTATAGAAGCAGGAGCACACGCTTATGCGAGTAAAGACGGAAGATATACCAGCCTTACTCATGCAGATATGAGTAACGGACAATTTAAGTTTTGGATAGAAGTGCCACTAGCATTGGGTACAGTAGGCGGTATCACAGGACTGCATCCTATGGTAAAGTTTGCTCATCAGCTTATGGGAAAGCCCAATGCAGCAGAGCTCATGATGATAAGTGCAGCAGTAGGTTTGGCACAAAATTTCTCAGCACTGCGTAGCCTTACCACTACAGGTATCCAGCAAGGACACATGAAAATGCACCTGCTCAATATTCTGAATCAATTGGAAGCTACAGAAGCAGAAAAAAAAATAATCATACAGCACTTCATTAAAAACACCCCACACCATGCAGAGGTAGTAGAGGCTTTCATGCGAGTAAGAGGTGGAGAAGTGTTAAGTTAAGCAGTTATGCAATCCTTCTTTTCACACGGCAAATTATTAATCACTGGTGAGTATGTGGTCCTAGACGGAGCACTATCATTGGCTATTCCTACCAAGTACGGTCAGCGTATGGAGGTAGAGTTTAGCGAAAGCGACACCAACAATACGCTCACATGGTACAGTATAGACAGCGACGGTGAAACGTGGTACCGCGAGGAATTCCTTATAGAAGAAAGTGAAAGTCAGTCTGGACTCGGTCGACGTATTAAACTCAACCCTACGGAGCTCTGCAATATCAATGCAGTGAGTGATTCGTTGGTAAAAATACTAAACAAGGCGTGCAAGGAAAATTCATGGTTCTTAGAGGGCGGAAGCTATACGGTACGCACATATTTAGATTTCCCGAACAACTGGGGATTAGGCAGTAGCAGCACACTTATTTGCAATATTGCCAAGTGGGCAGAGGTAGATGCTTTTGAGTTATCCGAAGCTAGCTTTGGC
>CAWVTO010000218.1:0-3482 GCA_963932895.1 uncultured bacterium | reverse complement strand
ATAACATCAATGCCAGTGAGATAACAGATGGAGCAAAGCCAGCCACTTTCGAAGGAAGTACCTTTGTTATTAACACTACAGATGGAGTTGTGATTACAGATATGGGCGGTAGGACATCTACTGTAAGACTAGCAGACGTACAGACATCAAACGGTGTAATACACGCTATCGATCAAGTTTTGTTACCCATAAAATAATAATCCAATAGAACATTCTGATTGGATTTCAATCAAAAAAACCGCAGCACAAATATGCTGCGGTTTTTTTTGCTAAAATTTTAGCAAAAAAAATTACAGAATCATAAGTCCACCCTCTTCGTTGCGAACCTTTACCTCCCAAGTGCGATCTGCCAACAAGAGTACAGTAGCCAAAAAAGAATCGTAAGGCATACGCTTACCCCATTCTTCTGGCGATATAAACGACAGTATTTTACCGCCATCTTTTTCATACAGGTGATATAACTCGCCTATTTTTGGGGTAAATTTCATCTCTGCTTCGTAGATACCATAAGAGACTTGTAATCGAGCTTCTATTTCGCGTACCTGAGCCATGATAACGTCGGCCTGTTTTTTGAGCATTCCAATCTGTTGATTCGCCTGCTTTTGCATCGTCTCTACTGCACTCGCTTTTATCTTGCCCTTATTCTCCGCTTTTATCATAGGAGATGATACGCTGAGCGGTATGGGTGAAAACTTAGCTTCTCCTGTGTAATATGGTTTATCGTCTTTTTCTTCGCTCATGGTGATATTGAATTAACGCTTCTTGGCTAATTTGGTTCTAAAGTATTTTACTTTAGCAAACATTCGGGTATTATCATGTGTTTCTTTGTCATGCGAGCTATACTCATCGGTGCATTTGCTATATCCATAGCATCTTGCTCACAAAAATCAATAACAGCAGAATCAAATATGGAAAAACCATCACTCAAAACTCAAGAGGCAACTACGGACGCAGCTTCAGAAACAGTAGCAGTCACCAATTTTCACTACTTTAGTATACCGAGCTTAGACGAAAGTGGCGAGCTCAATATGGCAGACTATAAAGGAAAGAAAATACTCGTGGTAAACGTGGCCTCTAAATGTGGCTACACGGGCCAATATGAAGGATTACAGAAGCTACACGAACAATATGGCGATCAGGTTCAAATCATCGGTTTCCCTTGCAACCAATTTATGGGCCAAGAGCCTGGAGGCAAAGAAGAGATCGCATCATTCTGTAAGAAAAACTACGGAGTAACTTTTCCGCTTGCTACCAAAATTGATGTAAAAGGAAAAGACCAACATCCCATATACAAATGGCTTACCAGTGCATCTGAAAACCAAGTAGGCACTTTCAAAGTAAGTTGGAATTTTAACAAATTTCTGATAGACGAAAACGGAAAACTCATAGCACACTACGGAAGCGGTGTTGAGCCAATGAGCGAAGAACTTATAGCTGCTATCAACTAGCAATTATTGGATTAACTAAACCTTATGCCCTGTCTCACTTGTGAGGCAGGGCATTTTTATTGGTGAATAATCATCATATTTGTAATAATGCGATTGTTTTACATCATACAGATAATAGTCATTTGCATAGGTTACACCACCAACCCTAAAAAGGGAGTTGACACTATCCAAGACCTCGCTCGCACAGCGAAAGAACAACCGCTCTTCATCGCTCATGAAGTAAACGTGAAAAACGGTAAGCTTAAAATGTATTGGAGAGGACCAAACGAGCCACTGCAAACGTTCGGAAAGCTTAAGGAACACACACTCCTCCAAGGCCAAAAACTACGATTTGCTATGAACGGAGGCATGTACCTAAAAGACCACTCACCACAAGGATTGTACATTGAAAACGGTAAAATACTGAGACCAATAAACACCAAGGTACACGACTATGGCAACTTTTACCTGGCACCCAATGGCATATTTTATCTTACTAAAAAACAAAAAGCTGTAGTTTGTAAAACGGAAGACTATAGCAACGACCTAACGATACAATACGCTACACAATCTGGGCCTATGTTGTTGATTGATAGTCTTGTTCATCCAAAATTTACACAAGGATCTAGGAACCTTCACATACGGAATGGTGTAGGCATATTGCCAAATGGCAATCCTCTCTTTGTCATAAGCACTAAACCCGTAAACCTATATGACTTTGCAGACTACTACCGAAAACGAGGATGTAAAAACGCCTTATACTTAGATGGATTTGTATCTCGACTCTATTTGCCTGAAGTAGGCATACAGCAAATGGACGGCAACTTTGGGGTTATGATAGCTGAGGTAGAATGATAGTATACTACTAAAACGAAGTCTTCGTAAACTTCACAACAATACTTTCTCCGCCAGACATAGCTCGTAGGAGATAAATTCCATTTACCAAACTAGATATATCAATAGTAGTCGTCTTACCTTTTAGGCTCTGCACGTCTAATGCTTGCAATACTCTGCCTTGCAGATCTACGAGCTCAAGCCTGTCTACCTTTTTGTCCTGCATAAAAACAGACAAACTGTTGGCACTTGGATTAGGAAACACCTGAATCGACGATAAATCTACGTGCGTACCTTCTACCAAGGTATTTCGTGCAAGCAACCAGTAATCTGGGTCAAACAGCAACTCATCTACACGAAAGCCTAAATCGAACGTGAGTTCTTGATTTGGTACCGAATGATTGAGCAAAAAGGTAGTATCTCCATTGGGACCCATAGCCCTAAAAGGAATTTTTAATGGGAAGAAGGATACCGATGGATGCGATGTAACTTGGTCTATCTTAATTCTAAGGTCTCCGGCATTTACTCTATTCCAGCGGGTAGTCAGTATCGGAAATCCTTCTTTGTACACGTACCTATCAAAGAACGGATCCAAGTCTTGTCCACTTGCGGCCTCTATTGCCTCCTGAAAGTCTTGTGTATACGCAAACCCATAGCATAAATCTGCGTCTGCCATATAGTTTCTAGTGCCTGCAAAAAACGCACTATCGCCTACCTCCCACCGCAACTGGTTTAGTACTGCACTTCCTTTGTTGTATCGAATATCACCATCAAAGAGACTTCTTACATCGCTCGTATCGTAAGCATATACAGCCCCACCATTTGACTTCGTAGCACTGTTAATACTCGACTGCAAAAAAGTATGGTGTTCTTCTTTGGTCTTATGGAATTCTCGTGCTATCGCATTGGCATAGGTTGCCCAGCCTTCGTTGAGCCACAGGTCTTGCCATGACCCACAGGTTATTTTATCGCCAAACCATTGATGCCCCAACTCGTGAGCCATTAGGTCAAAACGCAAATGAGCCATAGAACTCATCGTCTGATGCTCCATACCTCCTCCCCTTCCAAACATAGCATGACCATGTTTTTCATCCTTAAAAGGATAATCACCAAACAAACTATCAAAGGTTCGCATCATACCATCTATTGCCCATCGTAGGGTATCAGCAGCAGGCTTATAAGCAGGATATATATAGTCTAGTTGCAGTACACTATCGCCTC
>CAWVTO010000217.1:0-3501 GCA_963932895.1 uncultured bacterium | reverse complement strand
CTCACCAATCGGTGAGAACCTTTACAATATGGGTGGGAGACCGGGCTCGAACCGGCGACCCTCGGCACCACAAGCCGATGCTCTAACCAACTGAGCTACAACCACCATATTCGCTATTTCAGGTACAAAACCTCCTTAAGCGTGTGCAAATATATTATTACCCCCTTCATATGAAATACAAAAAAGGATAATATTAAAAAAAAATCAGATGTTTCTCCCCTGAATAGATTGTGGGCAATTTGGATACTAAAACAATAAAATAGTATGTTATTTTGAAGAGTTTTATAAACACAATGAACAAGTTGAAACATATCCTTAGTGTATTAGCACTTATAATCTGCCTTTCGCCGCTAGCTAAAGCTCAGAAAACAAGTGAGTATTCCAATGCCACGACTCTTTTCGAACACGCGAAAATGCTGTACATCAAAAAGCAATTCGTACCAGCTATCAATGAGTTCAACAGATACCTAGCTAGTGCACCTGGACCCAATTTTACATATGCCTCTAAGGCATACATAGGTCTAGCAAGACTAAAACTAGAAAAGCAAGGTGCTAGCAGAGAACTCTCCAAAATGATTCGGGGCGAGCTCAACCACCCGCTCAATACCGAAATCACGTATGAACTGGGTCTCTACCATTTTAACAAAGGAAAACATGCTCGCTCGCTAAAGTACTTTGAGCAGATAGAGGAAGTGGATATTCCCAAACCTCAGCGTGAAGAGCTTGCATTCAAACAAGGCTACGCTTATTTTAAGAATAATGAATATGAAAAAGCCAAAGGTCAATTTAAGAAAGTAATGAATGGTGGTGGTAAGTATGCCATAGAAGCAAACTACTACTTCGGATACCAATGCTACATACTAAAGGACTATGCTTGTGCTATTGCAACTTTCAATAAAATAGGAGATAAAGGCCCAAAAACGATGAAGCTATACCTTGCCCAAATGTACTATGAGCAAGAAGAGTATGAAAAAGCGTTTGACATTGTAAAAAATGTATCGTTAAAGAAACGCAAAAACGAAATACAGCTGCTAACAGGAAAAATACACTACCAATTAGGCAACATGAGTGTAGCCAAAAGTCATTTTGATAAATACAATGGCGATATAAAATCACTTCGTTCTGATGAGATATACCAATTTGCAAATGCCAATTTTAATGCAAAGGATTACAAGAAGTCCACTCAATACTTTATATTAATATCTAATGAAGACAATGCCATAGGACAAGCAGCAAACTACCACATAGGTGTTGCGGATGTGAATATTGGACAAAAAGAAAGAGCCCTAAATGCTTTTGCCGAAGCAAAAAGAAAAGACTACGACCAAAACATTAGCGATATCGCTGCATTCAGCTATGCCAAGCTAGCCGCAGAATTGCAAAAAAATGCTACGGCTATTGGAGCCATAAAGGAATACTTAGACAAATACCCTAACTCAAAAAATAGAAACGCTGCTAAAAGCATGATGGCAGACATCTTTTTGAGCACAAAAAACTACAAAGCAGCTATCGATATATTGGAAGAGATAGGCAGCCTAAATGACGACACTAAACAAGCTTATCAAGAACTCACCTTTCACAGAGGAGAAGAACTATACCTCAATAATCAGTACCAAGACGCAGACGTGTTTTTCAAAAAATCCTTAAAATATACCAAAGACCCAAAGCTAGAAGCACTCTCCTACTTCTGGCGAGCAGAGATTGCATACAAAGTAGACGACAATGACGAGAGTATAAATCTGATGAATAGATTTATGAGTAGCAGTGAAAAAGTAAGAAACCAGAATAAAACCTACGGATATTACGCTATGGGTTACAATTACTTTAAGAAAAAAGATTACCCAAAAGCTCAGAACTACTTTGCTAAATTCAAGCAATTTGAAACTTTCTCTACTGCAAATAAGGACTTGTATTTAGACAATACACAACGATTAGCAGATTGCTATTTCCTAAATGGACAGTACAATCCAGCTATTGAAGAGTACAACTTCATTATCAAAAACAACTACAAGAACTCGGACTATGCTATTTTTCAGCAAGGTATGCTCTTGGGTCTGCAAGACCGCCACTCCGAAAAGATCAATGTCTTGAAGCAAATACCAAAAGATTTTCCTAAAAGTATATATGTAGATGATGCTCTATACCAAACAGCAAGAGAGTATATGAATACAGGTAACTATAGCACTGCTGAAAATATATTCAACATCATCATCTCGCAGCACGATTACTCGCCATTCTTACCAGAAAGCTACCTTAAACTAGGGCTTATAAGCTATAACCAAAATAAAGATGCCGCTGCATTGCGGTACTACAAAACAGTAGTAGAGCGTTTTCAAAATACGAAAGAGTCGAAAGAAGCACTGTCTTTTATAGAGATAATATATACCAACCAGGGTAAGCCAAACGACTACTTTGAGTATGCTAAGAATATAGCTGGAACTGGCATTACCCTATCCTACCAAGACAGTGTAATCTACCAACAAGCAATGCGTACCTACAATAGTGAGAACTATTCTGGAGCAAGTAACGAGTTGGATGGATACATCAAGAAGTTTGGCGATAACGGTTTCTTTATTATTGCTGCTCACTACTTCAAAGCAGAGTGCGATTTCTATACAGACAAGGAAGATATTGCCCTTATCCACTACGACTATGTAGCTTCGCAAGGCACCAATACGTACACCGAAAAATCACTCATAAAGCTCAGTAGCACCTACTTCTATAGAAAAGAATATGCCAAGGCCATAGACTACTACGCTCGTCTGGAGCCTATAGCTGCGTCTAAAAGCACATTCCTAAAAGCAATAATGGGACAAATGAGAGCACACTACTTGCAAAAGGAATACGATAAGGCAAAAAAGAAAGCGATACAACTACTTCCTATACAATCTGTGCCAACAGAAGACCTAGTAGAAGCAAATATGATATTGGGTAAAGTACAACTCAAGGATAGCAACTTACGCAGTGCACGATTCCACTTTGACTATGTTATAGGAAATAGCCGCAACGAAAAAACTGCTGAAGCTCTGTATACACGTGCACTCATTAATTTTGAGCAAGGATACTTAGACAGTGCTAGAGTAGATGTATATAGACTGCAAGAGGATTTCTCAGCCTATGAGTTTTGGGTAGTGAAAGGGTTCATTCTCTTGAGTGATATTTACGTAAACGAGAAGGACCTGTTTCAAGCAAAAGCAACATTGCAAAGCATCATTGACAATTATGACAAAGAAGACGATGGCCTACTCGATATCTGTAGTCTAAAATTGAAGCAGATTGAAGCAATGGAAACTCCAGAAGACACACCACCACAAGTGGAAGAAGAGCAAACAGCA
Source organism: uncultured bacterium (assembly GCA_963932895.1). Lineage (GTDB taxonomy): Bacteria > Bacteroidota > Bacteroidia > NS11-12g > UBA9320 > UBA9320. The sequence goes on along the minus strand of CAWVTO010000217.1, from coordinate 166 downwards.
GAATGATATACTACTAAATGGCTCAACGAAAGCTGGGCCATTTTTATTGAAACTATTCTATTCGTAGAGCATTTTATGGTGTTCAATAAGATTTATTAAATCTTTTTAGCCAAAAGATATTTCATTCAAGAGGTAAAATTATATTTGCACTCCCGCAAGGGAAATG
>CAWVTO010000216.1:0-3514 GCA_963932895.1 uncultured bacterium | reverse complement strand
TAATACAGTTTACCTTGTATTAAGGTCATTAGTCAAAAGACTGATTTGGATTTGAAGAGATTTTTAAGATTTCTTCATATTGCTCGCTTGTGAGATCGTTATAGAAATAGCCTACTGGATTTACAGCAGTCCCATTCTTGCGTACTTCGTAGTGCAGGTGTGGTCCTGTAGATTTCCCAGTACTTCCTACCAACCCTATAAGTTGTCCTCTCTTTATCTTCTGACCTCGCTTTACCTTGGTACGGCTCATGTGGCCATATAGTGTAGTGTATCCATAGCCGTGGTCCAATACGATGTGAGAGCCATATCCCCATCGAGCATGTTTTACTATTTTTACAACAGCATCACCCGTGGCATATATTTTTGTGCCTCTTGGTGCAGTAAAATCCATACCCTTATGCATTTTGCGTGTTTTGTATATAGGATCTACTCGGTATCCAAAACCAGAAGCTATTCTTCTTAAGTTTTTATTGGGTATGGGTTGTATAGCAGGAATAGAAGCAAGCATTGCACTTTTATTCTTAGCCATTTTTATGAGTTTGTTGTACGAGTCTTCTTGCACTTTGTATTGTGCACTCATATTATCCAGTTTAGTATGCAGTTCTGCTAGATTTTCGCCGCGGCTCAGTTGCTCTAGTGCTGTGTATTTGTCTACCCCACCAGTTCCTGCCTTACGTATATCGTCGCTTATAGGATCAGCACCAAAAATCTCACGGTATACGTCGTCATCCATTTTGGCAAGATCGTCAAGTCTTTCTTGCATGGCAAGCGACTTGTCCTTCAGCAATTTTACCTGTATCTCTTGTTGAGAGAGTTCATGCTGTAGTTCGTCTGTATTGTTGCCATCTAAAGCAACTACTGCACTTACTAAAGCTATTACCACAGCGAGAGACAAAAAACCAAATACTTTAGCGGCTATTCCCCAATAGTTTGAAGAAACTCTTTCATATTCAAGAGTTTCGGGATTAAACCTAAATTTCGCTTTAGTCATTGTACTTTTGTCGTAGTAATTGCCGCAAATATAATTTATTTCGCAGGAGATTAAAAACACTATTAGACGAATTCCATGACTGTAGCCGAAATAAGACAACAATTTCTCGATTTTTTCGAAAAAAGGGGCCATAAAATTGTAGCATCTGCACCTATTGTAGTGAAAGATGACCCTACGCTTATGTTTACCAATGCAGGGATGAATCAATTCAAAGACATTTTCTTGGGGAATAAAGAGCCCAAAGCCACCCGAGTGGTAGACACTCAAAAGTGCCTGAGAGTAAGCGGAAAGCACAATGACCTGGAAGAGGTAGGAGTAGACACGTATCACCACACTATGTTTGAGATGCTAGGCAACTGGTCTTTTGGTGATTATTTCAAAGAAGACGCTATCAATTGGGCGTGGGAGCTACTCACAGAAGTATACAAGTTAGACAAAGACAGGCTTTACGTTTCGGTTTTCGAAGGCGATAAAAGTGATGGTTTAGGTCTAGATACGGAAGCCAAAAACCTATGGCTAAAACACGTATCCTCGAGCAAGATTATTCTCGGAAATAAGAAAGATAATTTTTGGGAAATGGGCGAGGTAGGACCGTGTGGTCCTTGCTCAGAGATACACGTAGATTTACGTAGTGATGAGGAGCGAGCTAAGGTAGATGGAGCTAGTCTAGTAAATGCAGACCACGAGCAGGTCATAGAAATATGGAACCTGGTGTTTATGCAATACAATCGTAAGGCAGATGGGAGTCTTCACCCTTTACCCAATCAGCATGTAGATACGGGGATGGGTTTTGAGCGACTCGTACGTGCGGTGCACAGTATGCAGTCCAATTATGACTCAGACTTGTTTATGAATAGTATCCATGAATTGGAAAAAATAAGTGGAAAGGAATACGGAATAGATGAGAAAACCGATATTGCTTTCCGGGTAATAGCAGACCACCTCAGAGCTGTGTGTTTTGCCATAGCAGACGGACAGTTACCAGATAATGGCGGTGCTGGATATGTCATCCGTAGGATTCTACGAAGAGCCGTACGCTATGGGTACAGCTTCTTGGGTTTAGAAAAGCCATTTCTTACCGATTTAGTGCCCGGTTTTGTGTCTACATTTAAAGAGGTATTCCCAGGGCTAGAAGAACAAGGTCCTTTTGTAAAAAAGGTAGTAGAGCAGGAAGAGAAATCGTTTTTAAATACGCTGAATAAGGGCTTAAAGCTTTTTGACGAATTTTCGAGTAAGGGGAAGAAAGATGTAAGTGGTAAAGATGCGTTTGAGTTATACGACACCTTCGGCTTTCCCATAGACTTAACCCAACTGCTAGCCAAAGAAAAAGGAATAGAAGTAGATCTAGACGGTTTCAAAGCGGCTTTGCAGCAGCAAAAAGACCGCAGTAGAGCAGATGCCAAAAAAGAATCTGGCGATTGGATTATAGTAACCGATGACGAGAAAGAAGAATTTGTAGGATACGATTACACCGAAACAACGGTGAAAATCACGCGATACAGAGAAGTAGAAACCAAAGGCAAAAAGCAATATAACCTAGTGTTTAACCTCACACCCTTTTATGCAGAAAGCGGTGGGCAAGTAGGAGATAAAGGAGTTCTTATTGGGAATGACGATGAAGAGAAAATTGGCATCAATGATACACTGAAAGAAAATCAACTCATTGTGCATGTAGCAGATAAGTTGCCCCGTAATTTGAATCAAACTTTTGTGGCCAAAGTAAATGCTGAAAAAAGAACAGCTACTACGCTCAATCACAGTGCTACACACCTACTGCAAGCGGCACTCAGAGAGGTGCTCGGAGACCATGTAGCTCAGAAAGGCTCTCTAGTAAATGAGAAGCATTTGCGTTTTGATTTTTCTCACTTTCAGAAAGTAGAGAAAGCAGAAATAGAGCAAATAGAAAATAAAGTAAACGCCAAAATACGTGAAGCAGTAGCACTAGAAGAAGCACGCAACGTACCCTTTGATGAGGCTGTGAGCAAAGGAGCAATGGCTCTTTTTGGCGAGAAATATGGAGATACTGTGCGTGTAATAACCTTTGACAAAGACTATTCGGTAGAGCTTTGCGGTGGCACACATGTGCGTAATACAGCACACATTGGTAGTATCAAGATAGTACATGAAGGTGCGGTGGCCGCAGGTGTTCGTAGGATAGAAGCCATTACCGGCAGCAAAGTAGATGCTCACATCAAAGATAAGATGAACCTATTGGAAGAGCTTGGCACAGAGCTTGGAAATCCGCAAGACCTTGTCAAAGCATTGCAATCCTTGCAAAAAGAAAATACAGCGGTAAAAGAGAAACTAGCAGCCTTTGAAAATGAGCAGTTGGGATCTCTCAAAGAGAACCTGAAAGCCGAAGCAAAAGAGATAAACGGAGTTACAGCTATTGTAGATATTATATCGGTGAATAATGCGGCACAAGCCAAAGATTTGTGTTTCCAATTTAAAGAAGAGATTGAAAGTCTGTTTTGTGTTTTATTAGCAAGCATCATTTTGCTCTCCCATTTTCAAATAGTTACT
>CAWVTO010000215.1:0-3523 GCA_963932895.1 uncultured bacterium | reverse complement strand
TTGCTTGTCAAGATGCTACAGCTCAAATGGCACTTCTTCAATTCATGCAAGCAGGCAAACCGCAGGTTGCTGTGCCTACTACTGTGCATTGTGATCACCTTATACAAGCCAAAATAGGAGCAGATGAAGATTTGCAAAATGCAATAAACACATCAAATGAGGTGTTCAACTTCTTAGAATCTGTTTCTAATAAGTATGGCATTGGTTTTTGGAAACCAGGAGCGGGTATTATCCATCAAGTGGTACTCGAAAACTATGCATTCCCAGGTGGAATGATGATAGGCACAGACTCACATACCGTAAATGCCGGTGGATTAGGGATGGTGGCCATTGGTGTAGGTGGAGCAGATGCAGTAGATGTAATGGCAGGAATGCCTTGGGAGCTTAAGTTCCCAAAACTAATAGGTGTAAAGCTTACAGGTAAACTTAGCGGATGGTCTGCACCCAAAGATGTAATTCTAAAAGTAGCAGGTATTCTTACTGCCAAAGGAGGTACAGGAGCAATTGTAGAATACTTTGGAGACGGAGCTAAGTCTATGAGTTGTACGGGTAAAGGTACTATTTGTAATATGGGTGCCGAGATAGGTGCTACAACTTCTACCTTCGGGTACGATGAGAGTATGGAACGTTACCTTAGAGCTACTGGCAGATCAGAAGTTGCTGACCTAGCAAATGGCGTTGCAGCTCATCTTACAGGAGATGACGAGGTCTATGCTAATCCAGATCAATATTTTGATCAGGTAATAGAGATAAATTTAGACGAGCTAAAGCCTCACATGAATGGACCTTTCACGCCAGATTTGGATACCAAAGTCGGTGAAATGAAAGAAAAAGCAGAAGCCAATGGATGGCCACTTGACGTAGAATGGGGACTTATTGGGTCGTGTACCAACTCTTCGTACGAAGATTTGAGTAGAGCCGCTTCTATAGCTAAGCAAGCAGTAGATAAAGGAATTAAAATGAAGGCTCAATTGGGAATTAACCCGGGGTCTGAGACAGTTAGATATACCGCAGCAAGAGATGGTCTTTTAGGGATTTTTGAAGACCTAGACGCCACCATTTTTACCAATGCATGTGGTCCGTGTATAGGCCAATGGGCAAGATACACTGATCCCAAAAATGCACCGAAGAATAGCATTATTCACTCATTCAATAGAAATTTCAGTAAGCGAGCAGATGGCAATCCCAACACGCATGCATTTGTAGCGTCTCCAGAGATAGTTGCAGCTATTGCACTTTCGGGTAGACTTGATTTTAATCCGGTAACAGATACACTTTTAAACGACAAGGGTGAGGAAGTAATGCTAGATGAGCCTACAGGATATGAATTGCCTCCCGCTGGTTTTGGTGTAGAAGATAACGGATATCTTGCTCCTGAAGAAGATGGAAGCGGAGTGAGCGTAGTTGTTAGCCCAGAATCAAAAAGATTGCAATTGCTAACGCCATTTACGCCGAATACAGGAGGGAATTTATTGGGACTAAGACTGCTAATAAAGACAGCTGGGAAGTGCACTACAGATCATATCAGTATGGCTGGACCTTGGCTAACGTATAGAGGTCATTTGGATAACATATCAAACAACTGCCTGATAGGTGCTGTAAATGCGTTCAATGAGAAAACAGATACCGTAAGAAACCCGTATACAGAACAGTATGATGGAGTGCCTAAAGTAGCAAGAGCCATAAAAGCAAGTGGAGATAGCTCCATTGTCTTTGGAGAAGAAAACTATGGTGAGGGCAGTAGTAGAGAGCATGCCGCTATGGAGCCGCGTCACCTAGGTGTAATGGCTGTAGTAGTAAAGTCTTTTGCCCGTATCCATGAGACGAATCTTAAAAAACAAGGAATGCTAGGCCTTACGTTTGCTGATACCGCAGATTACGACAAGATACAGGAAAACGATACGATAGATATCCATGGGTTAGACAACTTTACCCCGGGTAAGCCGTTGCAAATAAGATTAAACCATACAGATGGCAGTACCGACACCTTTGACGTAAACCATACGTACAACAAAGCACAGGTTGCTTGGTATGAAGCAGGAAGTGCATTGAACCTAATAAAGCTGCAAAATGCTTAGTTGCGTTTAGTAGATAGATAATATTAATTTTTATAAGAGGTAGTGATTCCAACAAAGAATCGCCACTCTCAGATTTTTACCATCACAAATAAAAAATATAAATTATGAGCGGAGGAACAAAAGATAAAAAAAGTAAGCGATTATTATTCTTAATGATATTCGCATTGTTATTAATAAATGCGGGGCTTATTTACCAATTGGTAACTAAAAATAACAAGTTAAAAATTACGGAAACGGAACTTGTGGATACTACAGCGGAACTGGATGAGCTGAAAGAAGTAGAAGAAGAACTTCGACTAAACTTAGCGGAAAAAACGGGTAAAAATGCAGAGCTAGATAGTATTATACAAGTGCGAGATGCCGCAATACAAACTAAGGTAGCACAATTGCGTAGAAGCTTAAGTAGTGGCAATCTTACCAAGGCTGAGCTGGCAAAGGCTAAAGAAGAACTTAGTGGGCTAAAAGCACAAGTAGTCGCTTTAGAATCTGAGATAGAAAGACTCAGCAATGAGAATAAATACTTAAAAAACGAAAAATATGCATTACAGCAGCAAGTAGATCGTGAAAAAGAAAAAGTATCTGAAATGGTAGTGGTCAATACGGACCTTGCCCAGCAAGTAGAAGTAGGATCGCGTATATTCTTAAAAGGGTTAGATGTAAAGCCACTTAGAGATGCCGTGTTTGGTGATTTTAAAGCTACAGATAGGATTAGCAAACTGAACAAAATAGACATCACGTATACACTGGCAAACAATGACCTAGCAGAAAAAGGAGAGAAGATGCTTTATTTTCAAATAGTGAAACCCGGAGGAGCTGTATTGGTCAATAAAAAGGCTGGCTCTGGTATTGGCAACTTCGATGGTGGGAAAAGACAATATTCTGTTAGAAAAGTAATAAACTTTCAGAATAGCAATGAGAAAGGAAGCCTATCTATTCCGAAAACCGAGGGCATGACCCAAGGCAAGTACGTTGTGAACGTATTTAGTGAAGAACATAAAATGGGTGCTGCGGAGTTTACCTTAAGATAATGAGTTTACGTACAGAAAAAATATCAAGGTCTATTCAAAGAGATATAGCACCTTTATTGTCTCGTGTTTGTCAACGCATATTGCCCGGGCAACTGGTCACCGTGATAGAGGTGAAAGCAACGGCAGATCTTGGTTTGGCCAAAATATACATCAGTATTCTTAATAGTAAAGACAAGGAAAAAAGCCTTAAAACTATTGAGTCTAAGAATAAGCAGATTCGCCAAGAATTGGCCCAAGTAATTGGCAAGCGTATTCGTAAGATACCCGAGTTGAATTTCTATTTAGACGAGACCATGGATCATGCTGAGCGGATCAATAGTCTTCTTGATAAACTGTAAAGTGCGAGAGTGAGACTTCCACTCTTTATAGCATATCGTTACCTTTTTTCTAAGAAAAAAATCAATGCAATTAACATTA
>CAWVTO010000214.1:0-3526 GCA_963932895.1 uncultured bacterium | reverse complement strand
AAAAAAAAGGTCTAGCTAAATAGCTAGACCTTGATTGTATGCGGAGAAAGAGGGATTCGAACCCCCGGTACCTCGCGGTACGCTGGTTTTCAAGACCAGTGCGTTCGACCACTCTGCCATTTCTCCGTGATCGTCAGCAAATAAGAAACGACTTCCTATCTGTTAAGCGGGTGCAAAAATAATCCCTTTCTTAATCTATCAAACAAAAATATGCAGTAAGTACAAAATACTATCTCCCCTAGGCAGAAACATCCACCACGGTGCTTATATTCACTGAATACAACTCCTTTATTATTTTTGAATTAGCGATTCATTCGTTTGCGTTTTACTAAAAATGAGATTAATGCTTTTTCTATTCCCTCAGAAGTATCTGCCTCTACGTAATCTATTTTATACTGATTTAGTTTCGATTTGATGTCCGCCTTGTAAGCGGTAACCGCATCAATATACTGTTCCTTTACATCTGCTGGCTGCACTTTTACTTGTTCTCCTGTTTCAGCATCTTCAAAAGTCAAAGGTGTATTACTGAAATCAAAGTCTAACTCACTCTTATGGTGTAAAGTATGAAAGACAATAACCTCGTGTTTGTTATGTTTTAAGTGCTTTATAGCGTCAAATATCTTTTCTAAATCTCTATCTTTTTCAAAAAAATCAGTAAATAACACAACCATACTTCTTCGGTGTATCTGTGCCGCGATAGTATGTAGAGCTTCTGCAATATTGGTAGACTTTTGCTCCGTTTTGTGTGTTAGGTAGGTCTCTAGTGTATAAATGAGCTCTTTGTAATGTCTAGAAGATGAGGCTATTTTAGTATAGTCTTTTATGCTCTCATCAAAAAAACAGATACCGCTGGCGTCACGTTGTTTCTTGAGTATTTGTGAGAACACTGCCGTAGCCCATACCGAAAACTGCAACTTACTCAGCTCATTTTTTTGAGCCACTTGCATGCTTGGCGATATATCTATGAGAAACTGACAACGCAGGTTCGTCTCCTCATCAAATCTTTTGTTGTATAATTTATCTGTCCTGCCGTATAATTTCCAATCAATGTTTTTGGTACTATCACCCGGATTGTATTGCCTGTGTTCTGCAAATTCTACAGAGAATCCATGAAAAGGGCTCTTATGAAACCCAGTAATAAACCCTTCTATTGCTTTTTTGGCAAGCAACTCTAGGTTTCCAGTGTGTAATATATCTTGTGGACGTATAGGCATAAAAAAGCGGTGTTCCTCTTTAACGAGTAACACCGCTCAATATTACGATTTTCTAAGGACTAGCTTATGCTAATTGTCCGTCTATTTTACCAGCAATAGTCACTTTAGGTACTGCACCTACTATTTTATCTACTACTTCACCATTTTTAAATACCAATAGCGTTGGAATACTTCTCACACCATACTTCATTGGAGTACCTGGATTGTTGTCTATATTCATTTTGCCAATTTTGGCTTTGCCCTCATACTCTGTAGCCAATTCTTCTACCAACGGTCCTATCATTCTACATGGTCCACACCACTCAGCCCAAAAATCAACTAATACTGGAGTGTCACTGTTTAATACTTCTTGTTCAAAATTTGAATCTGAAAATTCTAATGCCATAATTTTTCTTTATTTCTAAGTACGAAGGTAAGTTCACAACCTTACCATTAGCATAATCAAAGTTGATAGAGATATAAACAAAAAATTAAGCCCTTCGTAATTCTATTCGAAATCGAGTGCCTTTACCAACAGCACTGTCTTTTACATATATCTTGCCATTGTGGTAATTTTGTATGATTCGTTTCACTAGCGATAGTCCTAGACCCCAACCCCGTTTTTTGGTGGTATAGCCAGGTTTGAATATGGTCTTTTGTTTGTTACTTGGTACTCCTTTGCCCGTATCTACTACATCAAATTGTATTTGCTCATCTCCTATTCCAGCTATCTCAAACCATATTTCACCTTGCCCTTCCATGGCGTCCACAGCATTTTTACATAGGTTTTCTACTACCCAAGCAAATAATGGCTTGTTTACTGCTACTCGAATGCCTTTAAACTTCTCTACATCTGCTATAGTAATACTTACCTTCTCTGAGGTACGGGCATTTATATACGAAACACTTTCGTCCAATACTTCTAATAAATCATACTCCGTGAGTGATGGTTCAGAACCTATTTTTGAAAATCGCTCTGTGATAAGACCAAGCCGTTCCATATCGTGCTCCATCTCTTTGAGTACCTTGGGAGATACATGAGCATCGCTTTCTTTTATGTAGTCTATCCACCCCATGAGCGAAGATATAGGTGTACCCAGCTGGTGAGCGGTCTCTTTGCTCATGCCCGCCCATACTTTGTTTTGCTCGCTGGTACGGCTGTAGCTGAAAGCAAAGTAACTTATGGCTAAAAACAAACCAATTATACCCAATTGGAAGTATGGGTAAATACGCAGTTGATTGAGCAGTTTGCTGTTGCCATAATAGATTGTAATGGTCTGACCTTTTATGTATTCTATCTCTAGAGGTTCATTCTTCTCCTTCATACCACGTATAGTATGTGCCATAAAATTAGTACCACTGTATCCCGAAGAATCTAAATTTTTTTGTCCGTTGACGACACCTTCTGCATTGGTAAGTACCACAGGAATGGTTGTATTTGCCTCTATTATCTTCAACAGAAAGTTGACATCCCCTTCTAAGTCTGAGGTAGCAAGTATACGTGTAGCATCTGCCCACGTTGCAATTTTTTCTCTTTCTCGTGTAGCTAGCTTGTCTACCAAGTTATTGGTATACCACAAGGAGAAGAAACCGATAAGAAAGGCAAAAACTAAGAGTACTACCTTTAGTACTTTTTTAATTTCGTAATTATTTAATCTCAAAATATTAGTGTTCGAAGTTACTTAAGACAACTTAAAATCACCTAAAAAAGTATTTTTGCCATCGTGATTTTAACATTCGATCATCTAAGCACCACTCGACAAGCAGATCTATCTAAACCGTTGAATATTAGTATAAGCGTGCGTCGAGAGCACAGCGTATCTAGTTTTAATATTCCTGGAGCCATGTACCGTAATTACCAGGACGGTGATTTTATTGGAAGAAAAGACAAAGGAGGTCCTTGTAATTTAGAGACTATTACTTTTACACCTCACGGGAATAGTACGCATACAGAGTGCTTGGGTCACATATCCGATGAGGATTACTTTGTAAACGACTGTATTAAAGATAGTTTTATGTTAACTGAACTACACACCTTGACACCTAAAGAAGAAGATCCAAGATACTTAGATTTCAGCCCAATAGACTTTGATGTTTTGTCTAGCGTAAAAGCACTCATCATAAGAACACTACCCAATACTATCAGCAAACTAAACAGAGACTACTCTGGCACGGACACACCGTGTCTACATCCTACCGACATGAAAAATATTGTAGCTGCTGGCATCTCGCACCTTATCATTGATTTACCGAGTGTAGATCCAGAATGGGATGGCGGTGCTATGGCTTCACACTACGCTTTTTGGCAATATCCAGACAATCCAAGATGGGAT
>CAWVTO010000213.1:0-3543 GCA_963932895.1 uncultured bacterium | reverse complement strand
AACTCTATTTTGTATCCGAAATTTAGCACAGACAAAAATGACTGGCTAGATAAGACGGTATTTGATTACAATGTAGAAGAAATTGAGTCTATAGAAATGAACTATTTATATGACCCGAGTGAGTCATTCACACTTATGCGAAAAGATTCGAACTACTCACTGTCACCGAGCACCAACTCGCTAAACCAAATAGCTGCAAAAAGTTACTTTGCTCTTTTTTCTTTTAGAAATTTTGAAGGATACGCAGACTACTTAGATCAAGATATAAAAGACAGCCTGAAGGCAAGTGTTCCTCATATTAAAGTAGTTGTAAGCCTCACCAATGGTGAACAACAAACACTCAATCTATTTCAGAAGAAGTCGGGTGATGGCAACACTATTTATGACAAAACAGGAAACCCAATAGTAGAAGACACCGAGCGTTACTTTGCCTCATTTACAGGCTTCCCACACCTGGTTACGGTACAAGAATATATATTCGGAAAGATTCTTGTTAAAAGAAGTTACTGGAACGAGTAGCTAGTTATTAAATCTATAGGTAGCAGAAGTCTTTCGCCACTTCTCTACTACTTTATCCATATCTGCTGGCAAATCTGCGTCAAACTGCATCCATTTACCTGTACTAGGGTGCTCAAAACCCAGGGATTTTGCGTGTAGTCCTTGTCTAGGCATTATGCTAAAGCAATTATCTACAAACTGTTTGTATTTGCTGAAGACCACTCCTTTCAATATTCTATTCCCACCATAAAAATCATCGCTAAATAGTGGATGCCCCAAATGCTTCATGTGCACTCTAATCTGATGTGTACGGCCTGTCTCTAGTTTACACTCTACCAATGAAGTGTACAAAAAATCTTCTAGTACTTTGTAGTGGGTGATAGCATGCTTACCTCTTCCTGCGTCAGTGGGTAATACCACAAAACGTTTTCGGTCGTATTGATCTCTGCCTATAATGGTGTCTATAGTACCTTGCTGTTCTGCAACACTGCCCCACACAAGAGCATGATAAGTACGCTCTATCGTATGGTCTTTAAATTGCTTGCTAAGGTGAGCTAGAGCCTTATCCGTTTTGGCTACTACGAGTAAACCACTCGTATTTTTGTCTATTCTATGCACTAACCAAGGTCTTTTACCACGGTGGATGGCTTTTTTATCGAGAATAAAAGCAAGAGCATTGAGTAATGTACCTTTATAGTTACCAAATCCTGGATGTACTACCATTCCTGCTGCCTTATTTACAATCATGAGATCATCGTCTTCATATATTATATCCAACGGAATATCTTCTGGTACTACATCCATCTCCGTAGGTTCCTTGTCTACACTTACTTCTATGAAGTCTGATGGTTTCACTTTATAGTTGGATTTTATTGCTTTTCCATTTACCACAACCTGCTTACGCTCAATAGCTTCTTGCAGTTTATTGCGGCTAGCTCCCTCTATTTTATTTACCAAATACTTATCTATTCGTTCAGGTTCTTGGCCTCCATCTACTGCAAAGGTGTACTTCAAGAAAAGTTCATCTTCGGATACGTCTATTGGGTTATCTATTTGGTCTGACATTTATGTGTGTATTCTTATAGTAGATTTTACCATATATTAATTTACGGTATATCTTTGCTCGCTACAAAGGTATTAAGAATAACACATGATAACACACGAATCATCATTAGAGAATTTTATAGAGCAATTTGAGTTTGTTTTAGATAACTATACCAATCACGGTTTAGGTATAGACGATTTTGACAATATAGTACTCGGAGGACTGGGCGGCAGCGGAATAGGTGCTGTTTTAGCTAAAAATTGGTTTTTTGATAAATGCTCCATCCCTGTAGAAGCGGTTGCAGATTACCACTTACCATCTTACATCAACAGAAAAACACTTGTAGTTTTAAACTCATATTCGGGTAATACTGAGGAAACTCTTCAGATGTTTGAAGAGGCTAAAACCCAAGGATGCAAAATAATTATACTTACAGGTGGAGGTAAACTAAAAGAACTTGCTGTAGAAAATGGCCTAAAGACCTATGATTTGAAAGGTGGATACCAACCGCGTATGACGGTAGGTTTCGGACTTGGAATTATCTGCATGATAATAGGTGAGTTAATGGGTGAAGACTACGCTCCTAAAATAAAAGAAGTGAGAGATCACTTTGAGAAAAACATTGAAAGACAAAAAGAAAGCGGCAAGCGTATTTTTGACTTTTTCAAGGATAGAGCTCGCACCAAATTTGTAATCGTATCTGACCGACAGTTTGCCCCGGTAGCTGTACGTTTTACACAACAACTAAATGAAAATAGTAAGCTAGAAGGGTTTGTAAATGTACTCCCAGAGGCAAACCACAACGTAATAGAAAGTTATACCGATAGGTTAGACACCAATTTCATCATGCTTTACTCAAACGAGAATGAACGAGTAGCTGCTCGTTTTGATTTTTTAATATCGCATCTAGAACTAGAAAATAATAAGGTTCTTCCGTTACAAATACCTGAGTTTACACTTACATCTATTTTTGATGTAATCTATAGACTAGACTGGGTAAGTGTTCACTTGGCAAATGAACTAGGTTCAGACCTAATGAACGTACCAATAATAATGAACTTAAAAGGTTTCTTGAGTGACCTTGAGATTATAGAGGAAGAGGACTAAACACCTTAATCCAATACCAAAAAGGCCTTATTCCTAGACGAATAAGGCCTTTTTTTTACTTGTTTTTTTGTTCTGTCGTTACACTACGTAGCTGAGTAACAAAGAGCGGTTCGTGCTACCAACCAAAACCAACACCAATAGTTGGTATATACGCAGGAGCAGTTATAGACTTAAAAAGTATCTTAGAAAATCCTGGATCTATACGCAGAATTTTACCTATCCCGGCTTGAACGTGCAAGCCAAAGTCTTTGTTTTTGAAAAAAGGCAATCTCGCTCCAAACTCAACACCTGCTGTTTTTATAAGTCCAAATCCGCCGTCTTTGTAATTGAGATTAAAAAATGGGCTGCTCTTTTCATCATTGGTATGTATTTTTAGTCCAGCTGTATATCCTGCAAAACCACCGCCAAAATGAATTCCAAAATAATCACTGACACGCACCTCATAGTCAAGACCAACCAATGAAAAACCACCAATTTGATAGCCAATAGTGGTAGCATTTCTACTCGTAGACGGCTGGGTTTCGTCTGCAGGGTATACTGGTGGAGAAATATCTGCTAACTGCGGCTCTGTGCTTTTTAGGTCATTCCTAAGATTCCAATCTACTCCTTCTGTGGTATCAGACGCATCTCGTCTTTCCTCCCAATTGTATCTATCAAAATGACGCAGTGATTTGGTTAAAACCGTAGTGATATTCGCAGCATGCAGCTTGGTGACGTCTAGCCCTCTGGTTTTTACCGATACTACACTTTTGTACAAAAATGTAGTACCGTAATAATAGGCTAAGGAAATGTCTACAAGGGCATATTCTGAGGAAAATTCAGTAAGTTCAGATATTTGAAACTTCAACACTTTAACGTTTATTGGACTCTTATCTTCGCTTTTAGACAAGTTA
>CAWVTO010000212.1:0-3557 GCA_963932895.1 uncultured bacterium | reverse complement strand
CAACCCGGTTTTTATGGGGAGTCCAGATATGGTAGATAAAGCAGAGAGTTTCATCAGCGGGTAGTAGCTGAGCACATAATGACGTAACAGCTTATTACTGCACTAAATTTTCAATTATCTTGAGCATACTATGAACATTCAAACCCTCACAACACCCAGACTCACACTCCAGCGTGTAGACCAAAAAGTAATGGACTATGTATTTGAGAAGCTATCTCCGCAAGAAAGAATGCTATTCTTGGGATGCAATTCGGCAGATGAGTTGCACGAACAAGAGAGAAGATACAACGGTGGACTGAGCACGTTTAATAAGACATTTGTATACTTCTTTATCCGACTTACAGAAACTAACGAACACTTAGGCTGGTGTGGCTACCACACGTGGTATACGGACCACCACAGAGCAGAGATAGGCTATCAGCTAAACAAAAAATACCACAACCAAGGCATAATGACCGAGGCCATGAAAAGTATAATCTACTATGGATTTAGCACCCTGAAGCTGAAACGCATAGAAGCCTTTGTGGGAGAAGAAAATATTCCTTCTCTGCGACTGATGCAAATCTTTGGTTTTGAAAAAGAAGGCCTTATAAGAAAGCATTACAATGTAAACGGGGAGAACCTCGACTCACTCCTATTTGCCTTGCTAAATTCTTATAGTTGAGCATTCTCAAATGAACACTTCACCTAGAATAACATCTATACTACAAACCCCTTGCCTAGACACAAGCATAACAGGCTTGCCTACATTTGATTTAGCTGTATTGGAGGTAGACAATGATATGAACTTTCTGCTACCTACCAACTTGCGACTAGGCCATGTAGCAGAAAAGGTTGTGTTGCATGCAATAGAAGCATCTACCAACTACAACACAGTGCTCCACAACATTCAGGTACTGGATAATAAGCAGACCATAGGTGAGTTGGATTTTATACTAGAAGAGGTCGCTACACAGAAACTCATACACGTAGAGTTGGCCTACAAGTTTTATCTCTATGACCCTAGTATATCTCACGAGCCCATCCATAACTGGATAGGCCCCAATAGAAATGATTCCCTCGATCAAAAACTAACTAAATTAAAGGACAAGCAGTTCCCCCTACTCCATCACCCGTGTACAGCATCTGCACTTGGCCATCTTGACACGCATCACGTCTCTCAGGCTTTGTGTCTGTTGGTTTCTCTATTTGTACCGTTTGCATACACAGGCAGCTTTAGTCCAGCATACCAGAAAGCCATACAAGGGTATTATTTGGATATAGATACATTTCACCGCCTAGACAATGAGAACAAGACGTATTACCTCCCATCCAATAAAGAATGGGGAATAGATCCTACTGAAAACAAAACTTGGACGGAATATGCCAGTATAAAGGGCCGCATTACCGCCGCCATAGAGAAGAATCAAGCTCCACTTTGCTGGCAAAAGAGTGGAGATTCATATACCGCTTTCTTTATCATTTGGTGGTAGACAGTCTCCTTTGCTGACGGCAAATAAGACAACAAATACAAAACAACTCCCCTATCAACTAAATCAACGACATTTGCCCCAAATAAAATACGATGAACATAGAGATACAACCTTTCGTAGGTTTTGGTCAAATACAATTTGGGCAAACCATCGAACAAGTAAAAAGCCTATTGGGCGAACCTACTAACTCTACTAAAGAAAAGCATGAAGACGGCACCGATGATATCTCGTTACTATACGGCGAGCAAGGGGTAGAACTTAGCTTTATGTCAGAAGACGATTTTCGCCTTGGACTTATTACCTGCTATGCTCCTACATACACAGTAGAAGGCACTTCGTATACCGGATTGAGCGAGGAAGATTTTAAGAAAACTGCCACGTTTGATGATTTAAAACAAGACGACGAATTTGCGGAGCCAAATACCAAAGACTACACCGTAGAAAGCAAAGGACTCAGCTTCTGGATACAGGATGGTTTTGTGGAAAGCATCACGCTATTCCCAGAATATACGGAAGATGGTGAAGAGATAATTTGGCCTTCTTAATTATAAAATAACATGTGACACTACATGCACGTTGGCGTCGTCAAGGTGCTGCATTAAGAACACCACATTTTCATTAACACAAAAGCAGAAACGTCGTTTCTGCTTTTGTGTTTCTATACCATTTGTACTTTCATCACCGTGAACCTATTTTATTTTGGTACACTGTGACGCTTATTTACAAGCACTTATCAGAAGTGGTTAAGACTAATCTCGACTACCTCCACTGTTGTTATTAGATTTATTTCCTCTATAGTTTCCAGCACCATTCCTATTGGTATTGCTACGGTTACTATTGTTATTACTTCTACTTTGGCCTCCACCACTTCTATGGTTTCCACCTCTACCTTGCATCCGTTTTTTACCTCCATCTACCGGACCTTTCGTTGGTTCGAAACCTTCAATTACTTCCTGATTTAAAGCCATACCTAGCAATTTTTCTATTCCGCGTACGTACTCCAACTCTTCTGCACACACCAACGAAATAGCAATTCCCTCAGCTCCTGCTCTACCGGTACGACCTATACGGTGTACGTAGTCTTCTGGAACGTTTGGTAACTCAAAATTGATAACATAAGGCAAGAGTGGAATATCTAATCCCCTCGCTGCAATATCTGTCGCCACAAGTACACTCACCTCTCCTTTTTTGAAATTGGCCAACGCTCTTGTACGAGCTGCTTGTGACTTATTGCCATGAATGGCTGCAGCTGTTATTTTGCTTTTCTCTAGTTTTTGTACCAGTCTATTGGCACCATGTTTGGTACGGGTAAACACAAGTACTTTATGCCAGTTACCGTCCCATATCAACTTGGTAATGAGTTCTGTTTTACGACTTTGGTCTACCTTGTATACAATTTGATCTACACGTTCTGCAGTGCTATTTTCTGGTGTAGCCTCTACCGTAACGGGATTGGTAAGTAAGCCATTTGCAAGCTTGCGTATGTCTCTACTAAACGTAGCCGAAAACAATAGATTCTGTCGCTTAGCAGGCATCATCCCAATAATGCGTTTGATATCGCGTAAGAATCCCATGTCCAGCATTCTGTCTGCCTCATCTAGTACAAGGAATTCAATTTGGCTTAGGTCTATAAATCCTTGGCTTTCCAGGTCCATTAGTCTACCCGGACAAGCTACGAGGATGTCTACTCCATTTCTTAGTTTGGTAACTTGTGCGTTTTGTTTTACTCCTCCAAATATGACCGTACTCCTCAAGTCTACGTGCTTACTATAGGTATCCACATCTTCTTGCACTTGCGATGCAAGCTCACGAGTGGGTGTAAGTACGAGTGCTCGTATGGGTCTTCTTTGTCTTGGAGGCTCCTGAGCAAGCAGTTGTATCATTGGCATAGCAAAACCAGCGGTTTTACCCGTACCTGTTTGTGCACTTGCTAGTACATCTAGTCCTTGTAGTATTTTAGGAATAGCTTTTTCTTGTATAGGGCTCGGAGTCTCGTAACCTTTATCGGCCACAGCTTGTAGTAGGGCTTCTGATAAGCCCAGTTCTTTAAATGTCATTTATTTTTTTTTGGTCGAAATGACAATC
>CAWVTO010000211.1:0-3561 GCA_963932895.1 uncultured bacterium | reverse complement strand
CTAGGAAGGTACTTGCCATTATTTTCCAACTTCCTACGCCAGCAGCTATCAATATAACAGCTCCTATGAGTATAGCCACAACAGATGTTTCTCCTATACTGCCCTGTATGTTACCCCAAAAAGCGGGCATTATACTACCTCCGGCCAATAAGTCTGAACTCCATCCTGTACCTGCAGAAGTAGCTGATGCTAAATTACCTAAAGCAGTAGCACCTGAATAACCATCTACCGTAGCAACGCCTTCTGGCAATGCAGCCCATACAGTGTCTCCACTCATGCTACTTGGATAACCAATGTATAAGAACATACGTGCCGTGAGTGCAGGGTTGAGCAAGTTCATGCCCGTACCACCAAAAACCTCTTTACCTATTACCACTGCAAAAGCTGTAGCTAGACCTACCATCCACAATGGAACATCTGGCGGCATACAAAGCGGTATTAGCATACCAGTAACTAGAAAGCCTTCGTTTACTGGGTGACCTCTAAACTGAGCAAAACCCATCTCAATACCCAATCCTACTGCATAGGATACGATAATGATAGGAAGAGTTTGCAACAAACCTACCCAGAAATTATTAAATAAATCTCCATCTGTGCCTGTAAGTGCAAGGCTCTGTTGATGACCCACATTCCACATACCAAATAGCAAAGCAGGTACCATTGCGATAACTACTATAAACATGGTACGTTTCAAATCTATACCATCGCGTATGTGCGAACCATTCTTGGTAGTATGGTTTGGTACGAATAAAAATGTTTCAAATGCATCAAATGTAGAATGCAAGAAACTTAGCTTTCCTCCTTCTGAGAAGGTTGGCTTTAATTTGTCAACTTGATCTCTTAAAAATTTCATATTAACTTTCTTCTGCCATTAATTGTAGTCCTTCTCCTAGCACTTTTTGTACGTCTATCTTAGATGTACATACAAACTCACAAAGTGCCATATCCTCTTCTATTACCTCGTAAATACCCAAATTTTCCATAAGCTCAAGGTCTTTGGCCATCACTGCTTTCACAAGCTGTTGTGGCATAATGTCCATAGGCATTACTTTTTCGTACTGCCCTGTTACTACGTAAGCTCTAGGCTCAC
The DNA here is from genome assembly GCA_963932895.1 of uncultured bacterium. Classification (GTDB taxonomy): domain Bacteria; phylum Bacteroidota; class Bacteroidia; order NS11-12g; family UBA9320; genus UBA9320. The sequence continues at coordinate 2,471 of CAWVTO010000211.1, read as the reverse complement.
CGTGAGGATTTGTATTTACTTTAAATTTCTTTTTCAAAAATTTTGAAATGGGAAGCGATGGGCTTAATGTCGGTCTTGGGTAAGAGGGGAATAACCATCCTAACATTTCATAATGATCACCTTCTGGAATAATGGATAATTGATTATCCGAAAATCCTAAGTAACCATCTGTAGCTATTCTATCTCCTGTGAGCACATTGCCGCTTATCACACGTACATTATCTTGCTTTAGATTGCCGTCTAGCATAGTGGCAATATTGGCACCTACTCTTGTTTTGTAGTAGGCTGGAGTATTTACCTCTGAGCCTGCTGCTACAATAGTCTGCTCAAGGTTTACATTCCCAAAGGCAAAAAACTTACCAATAAAAGCAACGTGTTGTGGCTTTAGGGTCCACACTACATCTCCTTTGTTTATTGGATCTACCTTGTTTATCTGAAGACCTACAAGTCCACTTGGATGTGGACCAGAGAACGTATTCACTTCTACTCCGGTTACTTGCGAGTATATATCTGCATTCTTATTTGCATGAAGATTCAAATGAACCTTTCCGTCTGTAAGCATTTGCAATACTTCAAAACCAACTTTCAGATTTGCTTCTTCCCCTTTTAGTGAGACACTAAGGTCTGCTGCCAGTGGAGCTGAATCAAAACCAGAAACGTGTATTGCTTTTGGCGAAATATCTGTGTCTGCAATAACACCAAAAGGACGTTGAACAATGAATGGCCACAAACCAGCTTCTAGCAGAAGGGCTTTCACCTCATCTCTAGATTTACCAGCATATCCAGAGGTAGCAAATGACTTGTAGCTCACTTCTGAGTCTGCCAATATTTTTACTTCCATGATAGCTCTTCTATCTCCACGTACTATCTCAGCAACCTCACCACTAACTGGCGAAGTAAAACAGATACTACTATTACCTTTATCCGTAAACAGACAATCTCCTGCTTTCACTTCATCTCCTTGCTTCACATTAAGCTTAGGGATGAGTCCTTTAAAATCCTTTGGTTTTAACGCAAAGGTTGCAGGGGCTTGTACACTATGTATGGTGTTTTCAGGTTGCCCTTCCAACGTTATATCCATACCGCGTTTTATTTTTACATTTTTACCCATGAAATGCTTGTATAATTTCCTGCAAATGTATGTTTTTGACCAAACAATAAACCCCCACCAAGCAAGAATTATTTACGGCTTATTTCAACAGGTATTTACACCCGTAAGATACCGTAAAACAAGGGAAGTCTAAGCTATTTTGAACAAATACAAATAATTACACCAACAGCGTTTTACTTTCTTTTTTTTCAACACCCTTAAAAAGATACAAAAGAGCACCGATATTAACAAGAGCAATCACCAAAAACACATGTGTGAAATTTACAAAGACATTACCATAAATAGATGCAGAGCCAATGGCTCCAAGGGTAATTCCTGCCTCTAGAGCAATAAACAATGTAGCCATAGCCCTGCCAGATCTGACACCATTGGCAACATCTACAGCCCAAGCAAATAAAGCGGGAGAATTGATTCCCGATGCCATACCGCAGAAAATAGCCGCCAGATAAAACAGCTCTACTTGTCGAAACATAAGTAAAATGGCAGCTACGACCCAAAAACTTGTTCCAATTTTACAGCTAAAAACCCTTCCTTTATTATCGGAGAGTTTACTTGTAAATAGTCTTATAAAAATAGTCGACACAGTCATTATGGAAATAAATAACCCTTTATTCTCTATTCCCAAACCTACCGAATAATCTGGTATTAGGGTAATTATAGCTCCAAACATAGTAACGGTAAGCAACATTAGTACAGCTGGCTCTTTTGCTCTGCTATCCCAAACATCATCTGCATTGAGTTTAAAATGACGAAGCTTTAGCGGCTGCACGTTTGGCAAACTCTCTTGCATAGTAAAGACAAAGAATACAGAGAAGAAAGCTATCAGTCCAGAAAGGTAGAACATGTTGGTGAGCCCAACCTGATTCACAATAAAACTACTAGCTGCATATCCACTCATCATGCCAAGGTTATTCATTATGCCAATTAGTCCCATGGCTTCTCCCCTTCGATTGGCGGGTATAATATCTGCTAGGTAGGCTACCGAACCTGTAGGCATAAATCCGGTACTAAGCCCATGAAAGAAACGCAGGAATAGAAATCCGAATACGAAACTCAAAAGTGGATAGAAGAACGACATTACAATACAGACAACTCCTCCAAATATCATTATTGGTTTACGGCCAATAATGTCTGCAAGCTTTCCGCTAATAGGCCTAGATAGGCCTGCAGCTATGGTAAATAGACCAATAGTCCAACCCTTGTAATCTGCACCTCCTAAAGATGTAATATAGTCTGGCAACTCAGGAATAAGTATAGTGAAACTGAAAAAGAACAACAATGTACTTAGACATAGCAACCAAAACTGACGTGGATATTTTGCGAACAATAGCTTTTTTAAAATAGGTGATAAAAAAAAGGA
>CAWVTO010000210.1:0-3593 GCA_963932895.1 uncultured bacterium | reverse complement strand
GACTGGGCTACCCGAGATATATACACGTGGAGCAAAGGTAACAGCGGTAGACCTCTTTTTGATAAAATCATAACACGAAAAAAGTACAAAGAAAAATTTACCTACCTACTGCAAAAGACATTGGAGGAGTACTTTACCATAGATAGTATGTCTGTAAGAGTAAATACACTAAAGGGCTTGATATCTACTGCTGCGGTAGCAGATACGTACCGCACACTCGACTATGGATATACCATTAACGATTTCAATAATTCCTTTGGTTACTTCAGCCAAGACCATGTGAAATATGGTTTAGTAGACTATATCACTCGTAGAGAAAATGCTGCTCTTTCACAAATAGATACCGTGGAGAACGTAGGGCAAATTCCGTATTGGTATACATATGACATAGACTACGTCAATGATTCTATTACTTTTTTGATAAATGTAAAAGGGGAGGAGATGCTAACAACAGCAGAGGTAGTGTATAATTGGGATAGCCAATCGGCAATATGGACCGATACGCTAAAAAAGGTAGCTTGGAGTGAAGGTGTATATACGACAACTATTGCATGGCATCCTACCTTGCAAACTATCGGTTTTCTTTTTAGACTGTCAGATACAGAAGTAAGCGTACAGTTTCCTTCTTGTGATATGTATTCCATCCAAAAAACGCGTTCTGATTTGCCCATGTATATCAATGAGTTAATGGCTAATAATGAATCTGGTATAGAAGATGAAGAAGGCAAAAATGAAGATTGGATTGAACTCTACTACGGTGGGGAAGGATTTGTTAATCCAGGTGTACTCTACCTTACAGACGATCTAGCCAACCCTATAAAATTTCCACTTGTGTTGGGTACCGTAGCACCTAAATCATTTCACCTGATTTGGGCAGATGATGACGAAGATGATGGGCGTTTTCACGCCAATTTTAAACTGGGAAAAGGAGGAGAAGATTTGGCTTTATTTGATGTGAACGGAGCTATGCTAGACTGGATACGATTTGGCGAGCAAACTGGTGATGTGTCGTATGGCAGAGTTACGGATGGAGGCGATAAATGGCAGTTTTTTGATGTGCCTACGCCTGATGCGTCCAATACTGGAGTAGCAAGTATACCCAACGTAGAAGAAAACGGGATAAAGGTATATCCCAACCCGAGTAATGGAACCGTATGCATAGAAAACTTTGAAACGCTAAAACAAGTGGAGGTATACAATCAATCTGGGCGATTAATCTCAGTAGTATCTGCAGGTAAGGACATCATCAACTTAGGAGAATATATACCCGGAGTATATATCTTAAAGTTAATAGGAGACAACCGTATGGCTGTAAAACGTCTGGTAATAATCGATTAACACTAAGGTGCAGGCGGGAGACAAGGATTGCATATTTTGTGCATCTTCTCTGTTATTATTTTAGTCGACTCTTCTATATTGAAAACGAACATAATCATAAAGTTTAGTTCTATTAAGCATCCCACGTCTATTCCTTGGCTGGCAATTTCATTCATTGCAGACTCATTTTTTAGGTCCATCTTTTTTTCTAGATAAGCATAGTACTGGCCAGGAACCAATCCTTTTGCAGTTGCAGCACCCTTGTCAAAGGTAAGCTCTATGCCATCGTCTTCTCTATGTCGGCTTTTGTGTATGTATAACACGCCAGTGTATGGTTTTGGGATTCTCATCTCCTCTATCATTTCCTCAGGGGGAGCAGCACCACCGCAATAGTCCGAGGTAACAGCTATTTCAAGTTTGACAGATTTATCCTTTTTATTACTCTTACAAGCAAATAGGGAAGAGGTTACTACTAACGCGATTATGATTTTTTTCACGTTACAAGTATACAGTGTTTATGACAATAGCAGAAAGAAAAATAGACAAAAAAAAGGCTGTACACAAAGTGTACAGCCCATTTTTAGCTTATAGTAATTGTTGGATTATTTCTTAGTAAAAGAAATAGACTTTGTTTCTGCAGCCGCATCTATTACAAATACTATATCGTATGTGCCGTCAGCTTTTACTTTAATGTCGCCACCATCTTTCGTATCGTTAGTTCCTTCTACGTCATCTGCATCTGGACCGCCAATAATATCACTAAAACCTTCATTGATATCATCCCACGTACCTTCAGTTCGTATTTTGAAAGCACCCGAATTTACTAAGTCTACACCGTTGTAACTCCACGTATAAGTGTCGCCATCTTTAGCAGGAGTAGTTGCGAAAAGTTCACTTTCCCAAACGCCATCTTTCACACCATCGCCAATAAGACCTACAGATACTGCAGAATAGTCTCTAGAAGGCAAGTCACCCGTTCTGGTAACCGTAGCAGTATGGCCAGCACCAGCTGTCCAAGTCATCTCTATGTTGTAGATACCACTTTTTTCTAAGTTGAAATTATCGCCACCCGGTACAAGTGCATCTACTGCACCACCAAAGTTCGTGTTAAATTTCACACCTTTCTTACCTTCACCTAGGTCTAAAGTAGAATCAATTTCTACTTTCCACCCACCGGAGTAACGGAATTTCCATTCGCCACCGCCCATAGTTACATCTGTAAGACTCCATGTCATGGTAGTCATGTCAAATGCAGGTGCATCTAGTCTAGTGTCAGCACTCCATCCTCCTGGAGTAGCTTGACCAATTACTCCCCAGTCTACCTTTACGATAGCACCAGTTCCTGTTTCGGTGTCTATTACCACGTGGTATAGTCCGTCTTCTGATACCGTAAATTTAGTATCTGTTTGAGCAATAGCACCGCGTTGGATACCATTTGGCTCTTCTCCTCCAGCTTCAGACATAGCAAAATCTGCTCCAGGACCCCAAGTGGTACGCTCTGCACCAGCTACTTGAATGATGTTGAAACCGTCTCCTACTCTCATAGCTGCAAATATTTCTAGAAGCTCAGCTCTATCTTCTTGAAGAACTTCGTTTTTAGCAGAACTCAACGTTGCTTTGATGTCAAATCCACTGTAAGCGGTAGATGGACCTTGTATGTAGAAACCATCTTCTACAAGCTCAGTTTCTCCACCTGGTGTTACCTCTTCATCATCTTTACAAGAGTTTAGTGTGATTACACCAAACATTGCCGCCATGATAACAAGCGTTTTGGTTGATTTTAGTAATAAATCTTTCATTTTGTTTTTTTTTAGTTGTGTTATATATCGATTAATTATAAGCCTAAGTTTGGATTGGCGTCTATCGCCCATTGTGGTATCGGGAAGGTCGTTCTTTCTGCTCCACTGGCGGGTTTCTCCCACCATGCATTGCCAAATTTACCGAAACGGATTAAGTCTTGGCGTCTATGTCCTTCGCAAAAGAGTTCTCTTCCGCGTTCTGCAAGTATCTCATCTAGCCCAAAACCAGCGGTAGGGCCGGCGTTTGCCCTGTCTCTTACTTCTTGTATCCATTGGTCTCCTGCACCAGGAGCTCCATTGCGTACGGCACATTCTGCTTTCATCAGCAGTATGTCTGCATACCTGAAAAGCGGAAAATCATTGTTTAAGTTTTCAAGAGCACCTTCCTCTATTTCATATTTCTTTACACGTGCACCACTCATACGTATTTCTGCAGAAGTTTGACTGGCACCCATAACGAGTGCAGGTATGTTGGGT
>CAWVTO010000209.1:0-3602 GCA_963932895.1 uncultured bacterium | reverse complement strand
CGGCTATACCAGCCTTGCTGGCTTTGTCCGTAGACAATATTTGGATTACCCGGCTCTGTAGCGGGCTGATGACCGTCACCGCCCAGTATTACCTTCCAATCTGCGGTACTGATTCCTGCTTTATTTACCGTTCTGCTTTTACCCCCTTGGGTGTTGTTATCTTGTGTGCCGCCATATATATTGTAAAATGGCTTGACATCATCTACCGCCAGTTTGTAAAACTGCGATATAGGCATATTCCCCATATGTCTCCAAGTACTTGCTAGATCAAAACTCTCATACAAACCTCCATCTGTACCTACCATAAGGTAATCTGGATCACTTGCCTTGAATGCCATAGCATGATTATCTACATGCTTGTAGGCTTTGCCTAAATTTTGGAAAGTAGCACCTCCGTTATCTGTCACTTTCATGTAGTTATTGGCAAAGTAGACACGATCAAACTGGTGTGGGCTGGCCCATAGTTCTTGGTAATAATGTGGACCTGTACCTCCACTTATCATATCACTTTTCTTTATCCAGCTCATTCCCCTGTCTGCACTTCTATAAAATCCGCCTTTTTTCAATTCGGTCTCTATGGCTGCATAGATTACATCTGGATTTTGTGGTGAAATGGTCAAGCCAATTTTACCCATATTGCCCGCAGGTAAACCCGTCTTTAGTTTCTGCCATGTCTTACCACCATCTGAACTTTTATGTATTCCACTCTTAGGACCACCACCTAAGTAGGCAGCCACAGTTCTGTGTCTTTGCCAGGTTGCCGCATATAGCACTTCAGCATTGCGAGGGTCTATAAGCAACTCTGTAGCACCAGTCCATTCATTGTCTCCTAACACTCGCTTCCACTTGGCACCGCCATTTGCAGTCATATAGACACCACGCTCACCGCCTTTGCTCCATAGCGGACCTTGTGCAGCTACCCATACTATATCCGAATTAGTCGGGTGTACGATTATCTTGCTAATGTGATTGGACTCTTTGAGGCCCATATTCTTCCAGGTCTTCCCTCCATCTTTACTGAGGTATATCCCGTCTCCAAAACTAATGTGTCTACCTCCTACATTTTCACCAGAACCTACCCACAGGTTTCTAGACGTAGCGCCTAAGGTGATACATCCTATGCTGTATACTTTTTGCTTATCAAAAATGGGTTGGAAGGTTACTCCGGCATTTTTGGTTTCCCAAACACCTCCGCTGGCTACTCCTACATACCAATGACTCTCGTTTGCAGGGTCTATGACTACATCTGAAATACGTCCCGTCATAAATGAAGGACCTACGCTTCTGAATTTTGCAGCTGGAATGGTAAGACTATCCCACGTCACTATATTTTGGGCGAATGAAGAACTAAATAACAGGGTAAAAATAAAAGAAAGTACAATTGGTATGATACGCATAGACGGCGAAATTAGTTATTTATTCTTTTGTCCGCAGTTCTTTGTTGGCTTGATATATCACGCAATTATTTTTTGGCTTTACCGTTTACCTTTAGTGGGTTAGGAGACACTTACCAAGTATGAGAATCAAAATAGAAAAACCGTGCAACGAAAACTGGAACGAAATGACTCCAGATGAAAAAGGAAGATTTTGTAACAAATGTGCAAAGTCCGTAATAGACTTCAGCATTTTATCAGATCAAGAAGCTATAGCCGTATTGAGCTCTAGCAAGGATGAACTTTGCGGAAGAGTAACTAGCACACAACTAAACACACCGTTTATCCATTTCCCAGAACCCAAACAGAGTAGAATACCCTACTCCAAAATAGCCGCCAATCTCTTTTTTGTTGCTTCTGCTTTTAGTACACAATCATGCACTGCACAAAACGATAAACCAAAGACAGCAATACATACATCCAAAATAGATGACGAAGACCTGATAGTTGGAGATATATGCGTAGAAGAAATAGACACTGCAAACGATATAACCCAAAACAGTGTAATCGAAGGCACCATACTATACCCATCTGATAGCATACCAATATACAATGCTAAGGTAGAATTTATCACGTTGTACAAGGTGTATACTACTTACACAGACTCAATGGGTCTATTCACTTTGAACATACCACAAGACGCGACTAAAACAAAGAATGTGATACGTACCTCATTCCAAGAAACAAAACGAAGTGCTCCGAAAAAAGCAAATACAGCCGTAGAGGAATTGAACATATATGATCAATACTTTATGACCCAAGGATACATCCTAACCAAAGAAGAGCTAGCAGAACCTCTCTCTATTATGGCTGAGCCTGAACTAATGATAGATGGAGGGATAGGCCACTATATAGAGCCAATTGCAAATCCAATCGTATTGCAAAACGGTATAGCAGTTGATTATCAAGAATTTGAAAAAGCACGTAAAGGTGAAAAATCCAGTTGTCATCTAGCCAACAAAGATTACTACTACTTTGAGGGTGAACAAGCCATAGCTCTGTATGGAGACAAAGCGAAAAGTGGTCTGTACTTGTTCTTTTAATCAACGAAGAGCCACTCACACAAACATTAAGTGTGCATTACTCTTTCGGATTTGAAATCCTGCCCATAAACAAGAAATCATTGGTAGTTTTATTCGCTATAATAAAAATAAATGGCGAATTAAAATCCAATTGTGGAGGCACAGACGTAACAGACACTCCACCTACAGTCACGGCTGCCCCTTCTGTGCCTCGCTCATCTACAGTAAGATATGTTTTATGTATTACTCTAGAGACTTTTAAATTCTTTTGCTCAGCCATCTTGGTAAGATTTGCCGTATTCCCAAAAATATCAAATATCCCGAGTCCTTTTAAGCGGTCTACCATCTGCTCATTTTTGTACTCTACTTCAAAACTGGGCATAGTCAATAGGAGCCGTCCTTTCTTAAAGTTATCTTTTATTGCATCAAACTTACGTGCACTAAAGTTTGAGATTAAACCATGAACATCTCCTTGGAGGGGCTTTATTAGATACATGCTTATCTCCTCATCCTTGTACGGGAGTTCTATTGCAGCTAAATCTTCGTCCGAGTATTTGTTTATAAACTTATCTGCAGCCATTGTTGGCACTTGAATAACGGAACCGTCTTCCAATGTAAAATCTCGATCAGTAGTTCTTCGCTCATCAAAACCATCTAACCAATCTGCTTTGAGGTACAAGGTGTTTACCAAGAACATTACTTCGTCCGGGTCTATAGAGCTCAGTATCGTAGGAATCCTTGTTTTTGTTTTTGTATTGACCCATCCATTTATCATGCTGAGAGCTTCCGTCTGATTAGAAAAATCTGCTTTTATTTCTTCCGTATTAAAATTGTCTACCAGGCCTTCTACGTAAGAGGGCAATGGATTGAATGTGTTGCTATCATAGAACATAGCATTGCTCAGTTCTATGATAGGGCTTCTACTTCTGGTCGCAAGCCAATTATTGAAATTCTTTGCATCTGCTAGCAGTTCATTGGCAAATAGACTATCTCCATAGGCTTGAACTATTTCGTTGGCAGAATTACCCTCTGCTCCTGCTAAAATCATTCTTAAAACAGAACTAACAGAAATAGGTGATATAACTACATTCTTATCCTGTGGCTCATTGCCTATCACAGATCGAAACAAGTCTGTGTCAAAATCACT
>CAWVTO010000208.1:0-3652 GCA_963932895.1 uncultured bacterium | reverse complement strand
CTCAATTTCTTCTACATGGTAATCAAATACCGTCTTATCTAGCCAGTCATTTTTTTCTGTGCTAAATTTCGGATACAAAATAGAGTTATACCCCAATATGTGGGCTAGATAAGGTACTTTACTTCCGTTGATATGGAGATACGAAGCATCTTGCTCTGGTGTAGCTTCTCCTACATAGTAATCCCTGACTAAGTCTTCCCCTTCATATATTCTTACGTGTATCGCTTTACCCACCATTTTGCGTATGGTAGTCTCATGAGCTGTTTTAGATACAGGGCCCTTTACGCGAATTTTGCTAATAGTAGTAGTTAGAAAAAGGTCCATTTGCGGAGCAAATGCTTTTGTCTTATCGTTTACAAACCACGTTCCATGGTTCTTGGTTAGCACTACTTTTTTACGGTTTCTATCTTCTAGAGATATACGCGTAATATTATCTGTGTTCTCTAAAGAAAAATTTTTATCGTCCACTTCAGAAGTGCTATTTTTTCCTGCAAAATAGTATCCAATTATGCCTACAACTAAAAGTGCTAGTATACCAATATATTTATTCATACGAGGCTCAAAGGTAAGCACGCAGGCTACATTTTTTAGTCTGATTTGGCAAAAGCTAGTTTTGGGTTTACCTAGTTTGGTACATACATTGAAATAGGGTAAGTGGGCGAAGTACGCAAAACCACTAATTCTAGTGTTTAGCGTCACGTAGAACCTCTTCAATAGTATTTAACCGTATAGAAAAGTAAACAATGAGAAAACAAAAATGGAATTGGATAATAGGTATGTTAGCCTTGTGTTTAACAAGTTGTGTGCAAGAGACAATAGTGATTAATGACCCACTGATAACGGATGCAGACGTTTACTTTGAATATATAGCGGACAATTGGGGTACTGTAGTAGAGGGAGATATTTATAACGATGGAGAGACATACATAGAAGCGGTACAGCTAGAAATACGGCTATACGATAGACGCGGAATTATCATGGACTACGAGTATGTTTGGGTAGATACGTACTTCAACCCGGGCGGTACTGCAGGTTTTTATTTAGAGTTGCCGCATCGAGGTGTTTATGAGGTGGATGTATTCATCAGTGGGTATGATTAATGGTATAGTTGCCATTGAGATGTTTGTTGCAGGTTATTAGAAAAGAAAAATTTGCAGACCCAAATGGAAAATTTAAACAACTTCACTATTTTGAGGTAGAGCAATTATCTTCGTACCATCGTGAAAGGCCTATCGCTACTCCAAGAGTTTGTAAGACTAAATGCAAATAACATAATTGTACTTGCAGACAAGCATACACTAGAAGCGTGTTATCCGCTTTTAGGTCAGCAACTTCAATACATAAAAGTTCCTTATGGAGAAAGCTACAAAAACCTCAATAGCTGCGAGTATATCTGGAAGAGGCTTACTGATATGGGTGCTACTAGAAACACACTATTGCTCTGCTTAGGCGGAGGTGTTTTGTGCGATATGGGAGCTTATGCAGGAGCTTGCTATCAGCGTGGTATGCGAGTGGTTCTTGTACCCACAAGCTTATTGGCTATGGTAGATGCAAGTACAGGTGGTAAAACAGGTGTCAATTTCCTTCATTTTAAAAATTATATAGGCTTATTCAAAAAATCGGAAGAATTGTTCGTGTGCCCTGAGTTTCTGGAATCATTGCCACAGTCAGAAATGAGAAACGGACATGTAGAAATGTTAAAGCACGGTCTTATTGCCGATAAAGAACATTATAATCAAGTGAAAATGCTTTTTTTACAACCCTACGAAGCATTAGATCCGGAGCTTATTTTTCATTCCATAGCCATTAAAGAAAAGCACGTAGAGCAAGATTTTAAAGATGTAGGCATACGAAAACGATTGAATTTTGGTCATACGATAGGTCATGCCATTGAGTCGCATAGTTTATTTATAAATGAAGAAAACGAGTCTTTATCGCATGGTACATCTGTTGGTCTGGGTATAGTGGTAGAGAGTTTCATCAGCAACAAAATAGCGGATTTGTCTGAAGGCGAACTCATGGAGATTACCTCTGTACTAAAACCACTAGTGGCCGGTATAGATGAAGACATAGCTTCAATAGATACTCTTTTGCCCTACTTACAAAAAGATAAAAAGAATGAGAATCAGGCTATCAACTTCTCACTACTAAAAAATATAGGAGAGTGTGAACACAATTACGAAGTAGACGTTCATCTAATAGCAGAAGGATTAGATTTTCTGCGAAAATTAAAATGATAAACCTCTCACATTCTACTGGTATTTTAGAAGGAACTATCAAACTACCTAGTTCTAAGAGTATTAGCAATAGAATGCTAATTCTCCAAAAGCTATATGAACCGGACATGGAGCTTGATAACCTCAGCAATGCCAATGATTCTGTATTGCTCAAAAGCATTCTGGATAGCGATGTAAAACGTATAGATGTTCAGGATGCAGGAACTGCCTTCAGGTTTCTAGTGGCAAAGGCTGCTATAGGAGAGGGCGAGTACAGTATACAAGGTACGGAGCGACTCCATGAGCGACCCATTAGTGATTTGGTAGATGCATTGAGATTGTTTGGGGCAGATATTACTTACTTAGAAAAAGAAGGGTTTGCACCGTTGAGAATTGTAGGTAAGAAACTAAAAGCAAGTACCAATCTAATAGATGTTACTAATGTAAAAAGCAGTCAGTTTATTTCGGCTCTACTCCTTATAGCACCGCTTATAGATGGGGAGTTTAATCTAAAGGTAAATACCAAGATGTCGTCCTATTCCTATGTACTACTAACAATATCCTGCTTACGTAGAATGGGTTTTTCTGTTTTTGTGAAAGGAATGTATATCTCTGTGAGTAAGCAGCAGAAATTTGATGGAGAATATTTTCTGGTAGAACCGGATTGGAGTTCATTTTATTACTGGTTTAGTATGGCTCATCTGAGCAAAAAGTGCAACTTATTCTTCCCAGGTCTTCGCTTAGACAATATGCAAAAAGAGCGTAAACACCTTTTTGAGGTAGGCAATACAAGAATGTCTTTTGAAGAAAAAGATGGCGGTATACGCATTATGAAAAAAGAACAAGGTGAGGTAGAATGCCCAAGTATTTTGCAATTTTCACAACGCTCAGATAGTGTAATGACCTTCGGTATGCTGCTGCCCGTAATAGGCTGTACATACAATAAACTAAAGGGATTAGAAAGTTTGAAGTTCAAAGAATGTGATAGAGAAATGGCTCTTTCGGAGCATTTAGAAAAAATTGGAGTAAGACTAGAGAAAGTGGAAGACCATTGGGAGCTCAAAGCCGAAAACTACCTTTTGAAACCAGGAACTCTTTTTAAAAGTTACGATGATCATCGTATGGTTATGTGTGTGGCTCCATTGGCACTTAAAGAATCTATAGGTATAGAAGATGAAACTGTCGTTAAAAAATCGTATCCGCATTTTTGGGAGGATTTGAAATCGGTTGGGTTTCAAATCTTATAGGATAGAAATCATACTTATCTTCGCAACCTTGAACGTACTCGGAAAAAACATTAGACTCACAAGCTACGGCGAATCGCATGGAGAGGTAGTAGGAGCAGTGCTCGATGGTTTTCCGGCTGGATATGAGTTGAACAAAGAAATTATACAGCTCCAACTTAGCAGAAGAAAGCCAGGCCAAAGTAGTATTAC
>CAWVTO010000207.1:0-3681 GCA_963932895.1 uncultured bacterium | reverse complement strand
ACTTGTACCTTAAATTCTTGTATGCCTATACATCCATTGCTATCTACTCCTATCAACTGTATAAGTGCATTATTAGAACTATCTCTACCTGCGGTAAATAATGTATCTGTAGTAACTCCAGCTCCAGTTATCGGTATTCTTCTACCTTCATAAAACCAATACAAAGAATCATAGTTGGACGGGTTGTTATCGCACGTAAGACGAATGGCTACTGGTGGGCAGCTGCCCGTGGATGTAACTGCTCCTGAAACAGTAGGACCAGTTACCACAAAACTATCTTGTGCAAACTCAGAGCATCCGGTAAGAACCTGCATTACCTCGAGTGAATAAGCATAATTGCCCGGTTGTGTTATACTGCGAAAAACGGATTGTTCATCCGTGAAAGTACTACCTGCAACGGTCCAATTATAGGTATACATAGTTAAAATACTATCGCGTATGGCACTAGTAAATCTAAGATTTGCCGGTGAGCACAAGTCGCCAGTTTGATCTACGGCTAAGTCAAATCCTGTAATAAATACAAATTCATCGGCGTATCCGTCTACACATTGAGAGTCAAAATTAGTGCCTACTAATTGTACCTGTGTATTGCCGTGTTCACTCCTGTATATCGTTATAATAGAGTCATTTATGTACTGTTCTACACCTTTCCTTTGGCTTATGATGTTCCACCACGTACTATCAGCCCCTATCGATGTGTTTCTGAAAATTATAGAGTCTGTGGTACATGGGTTGAAGGGCAAATGGTCATACGTGATTAGTGGTCTGGCAACATAGAAAATGCTGTCTTTGGTTACCGTATCTCTACATCCGTTGTGCACAGTTACTAGCTCAGCATTGTACCATCCAAATGGTCGCTTAATTGCCTCTCGGTAGTGTTCTAGTGGCTCGCCTAACAGTCCTATAAAGGATTCTCGTGCTACAACCGTATCTTGATTGTTGTAGGATGAGCTATCGTAAATATGCCAGAAAATGGTCTCCAGGTTGGGTGCATCCAGATTGGTAAGGTTGGTGAGTTCTATTTGTGTTCCGTTGCAAATAGTATCCAAATTTGATTCAAAGTTTGGACTGGTTTTCATACCTGCTCTAATATTTATTTCTGTTGTACCTATACAGCCATCTGTAGTTTCTACTTGCAGTGTCATAGTAAATACTCCGGTGTCTTGGTATGTATACGATATAAAATCATCAAGAAGGTCTATCTCGGTGCCATCACCCATTATCCATTTTTTTGAAAGAATAGTCTTGTCGTATGTGCTTATATCCTGAAAATCTACTGTAAGCGGTATACAACCTTCAATAGTATCTGCCGTTACCTCTACGTCAATGTCTTTTATCACCACAAGCGTAGTAGCGGTATCTTTACAACCAAACTGATTTTCAGCTACATAGTCCAGTTTATAGGTGCCAAAACGTTCAAATCGCTTAAAAATATCGGTTACACTATCGAGTAGTGCACCGTCCAAATACCAAAAGCCTTTTTGTGCTCCAGTACTATTGCCGAAAGCAATAAAACTATAGGGCACTTTACAACTGAAAGTGTCGTCATGTGTGAATGATGCTTTTGGGTAGTTTATCACACTAATATAATTGGGTAGTGTAACCGAAGACTTGCAGTTAGCGTCTTTTTCTACAGATAAGGTAACATCATATGCTCCACTAGTTGTATAGGTGTGTTTTACATTATATCCCGATACAATCGTTCCATCGCCAAAGTCCCACTTAGCGGTCAACCCTCCGGGTTGTGTTTTATTTCTAAAAAACACTTCGGTAGGAGCACATATATTTCTTTTGTCTACTTCAAAGTCTATGGCAATGTCCCCTATTACGATGTATTTGGCTAACGTCGTGGATATACTACATCCATTGGGTGTAGTAATGGTAAGTGTTACATCAAACTTACCTTTGTTCGTATAGGTATGGACGGGTGATTTCTGCGTACTCGTATTACCATCGCCAAAATTCCATAGAAACATATCTCCACTCTTAATCTTGGTGCTTGCATTATCAAATGTAACTGTGAGTGGAGCATCACAACCAAAGGTCACGTCAGCTTTGAAGGCGATGTCTGGTATGCGATCTACTTCTATTAGCTTCTTTGCGGTATTCTTGTCTTGGCAACCGTTTCCATCTGTAATGAGCAACGACACATCAAAATTACCGTCTGTGCGATAGGTGTGAAGTGGATCTGCTAGATCGACGGTATTACCATCGCCAAAATCCCATAGAATACTTGTGAGTGGAGCATCTCCCAATTTACTTTTGTCTTCAAATTGCACGGATAAAGGAGCACAACCAAACAGAATATTTCCTTTTAAGTCTGCAATTGGATTTTTAAATACGGTAATATAGGCACTGACTTTTTTTTCATCTTTGACTCCAGTAGGATCAGTTACTTCCAAACTGACCTCATATGTCCCTGGTTTGTAAAAAATTGCTTGCGGATTCTGCTTTGTACTTAAGTTACCATTACCAAACGACCATCTGTACCTTAAATTGGTAGCTGTACTGAGGTCAGAAAACTGAATAGTCACAGGAGAACAGCCTTCTGTTTTGTCAGAGGAAAAGTTTGCAGTAACCTGTGCTTCAGTGACATAAGTCATAAATAGTATAGCAGCAGGTATGAGAGTTTTTAGTATTCTCAGGGGTGTAAAATTATTTCACACAAAAGTATGAAACTTTTCTTTCGTGAGGCCCATATAAATGCAATTGAGCATCAAAATGAGGAGCGAATGACACAAATTGAAAAGATCTACACGGATTCCCATAAGTCTTAGTAACAGGACTATCGTTTGTTTTCCTGTTTTGTACTTAAATTGGCCTTACAATTATTCTTTTAAAACCTACAAAAGAGTTGCTCCCGGAATACTGGCTTTTATGTACCCGTGATCTGGTTTTAGGTCTTTCCCTTCTGCAGCTTTTTTAGCAAGCTTATCACACACTTCATTTTCTGGAACTCCACTGTGTCCTTTTACCCAGTGAAACTTTACGGTATACTTTCCATGAATAGTTAAGTACTTCCGCCAGAGGTCTTCGTTTGCCTTATCTTTAAAGTTCTTTTTTACCCAGTTAAATACCCAGCCTTTCTCTATGGAATTAATTACATACTTAGAGTCTGAATAAATGTGAATTTCTTTACCATTGGCAAAATCATTGAGCATACCTAGGGCTTGGATAACTGCCAAGAGCTCCATACGGTTATTGGTAGTTTTCTCAAAACCTTGACTTGCCGTTTTGCGTATATCTCTCCACTGTAGAACGATACCATATCCTCCAGGGCCTGGATTTCCTAACGAGCTACCATCTGTATAGATGTTGATTATTTCCAAGGTAGTTTGTTTTGTCTTTTCAAAAGTAAAAGATCTGCTACGATAAAGTTGCTGCCACCGATGAATAAAATACTGTTTTCTGAATCTCCTTCTTCTATAATCTGGTTATAGAGGGATAGGATAGCCCCATCTAAGGTATCATATGGTGTACTTGGTATAGCATGTTTTTGGAACTGTGCATGAGCCAAATCTGCGTCCATCCCTCGGACTACATTGGGCTTTACAAGTGCTATTTTTTTAGCTTCAGGTAGGAGTGGGAGTATAGCAGAAAGTTCTTTGTCTTGCACAAATCCTACTACGAAATAAGCGTTTAAATTCAACTTATCTATCTCATTTGCTATGCGTTTTATTC
>CAWVTO010000206.1:0-3755 GCA_963932895.1 uncultured bacterium | reverse complement strand
ATAAATCAAAACAAGTAACAATTTAAAGTAATGGAACTTTTAACAATTTTATTAGACGGAATCGCACAAATGGGTGCAGGAATTGGAGCAGGTATCGCAGTTATCGGTGCTGGTCTTGGTATCGGTCGTATCGGTGGGTCTGCATTAGAGTCTATGGCTCGTCAGCCTGAGGTATCTGGAGACATTCGTGCAAACATGATTGTAGCAGCAGCTCTTGTAGAGGGTGCAGCATTCTTTGGTATCATCGTTTGTCTATTGATTGCTCTTGCTGGGTAATAAAAAAAATATAATTGTGGGCAGGTTCTGCTTGCCCACTTCATATATTTTTAAACAATTATGGAATTACTAACACCAAACATTGGTCTCGTATTTTGGATGTCCTTGGCATTCCTTATCGTGCTTTTCGTATTGCGAAAGTTTGCATGGTCTGGTATTCTGAAGGCATTAAAGGATAGAGAAGATTTTATCGATAGATCTTTGAAATCTGCAGAAGAAGCTAAAGCTCAATTGAGCACTTTGAAAGCAGAGAACGAAAATCTACTAGTTGAAGCTAGAGCAGAGAGAGAGTCTATTTTGAAAGAAGCTAAAGAGATGAAAGATAACATCTTGGCCGAAGCAAAATTGACAGCATCTGAAGAAGGCAATCGTTTGATTGCTTCTGCTCGAGGTGAAATAGAAAAAGAGAAAAATCAGGCATTATCTGATATCAAAAAACAGGTAGGTGAAATTTCGCTAGAAATAGCTGAAAGGGTTATCAGAAAAGAACTCAGCGACAAAGGTGCACAAGAAGCTCTAGTAGCTGAGCACTTAAGTAAAGCTCAGAGTAACTAACTTATTTATGTCAACAAGTAGAATCGCATCAAGATATTCGAAATCGCTCTTAGACATGGCAAACACTGGCGGTAAGCTAGATGCTGTAAAGGGTGATATGGAGGCTGTAGCAGCCATCTGTGCAGAATCAAAAGACTTGCGTAATCTCTTAAGAAACCCAATAGTAAAGGTAGAGGATAAGAAAGCCGTATTGGCCAAGGTATTCGCTAACACAGACAAAATCACACAAGATTTTGTTGCTTACCTAACGGAGAAAAGAAGAGAGAGTGAACTATCAAATGTTGCAAGCCAGTTTATTACGGCATACAACGAGATGAAAGGTATTGCCAGTGCAACAGTAGTTTCGGCTACAGCATTGTCTGACGATACAATGAATCAGATGAAAGCCTACGTGGGTGGTTTGCTTGGCAAACAAGACATAGAACTTAGCAATGAGGTTGACGCATCTATCATAGGTGGTGTCATCATCAAGCACGAAGACAAGCTCATGGATAAAAGCGTGTCAAAAGAACTTAGAGAAATCAGAAAAACATTAATTTATAATTAGACAATAGAATGGCTGCAATAAGACCAGACGAAGTTTCTAGCATAATAAAAGAGCAACTAGCCGGTGTAAAAACCGATGCTCAATTAGAAGAAGTAGGTACTGTACTCCAAGTGGGTGACGGTATTGCTCGTATTTACGGACTTACTCAAGTAAAATCGGGTGAGCTTATCGAATTTGATAACGGTGTACAAGGTATCGTATTGAATCTCGAAGAAGATAACGTAGGTGCTGTACTTCTAGGTAGTTCAGTAGGTATTAGCGAAGGCGATACCGTGAAACGTACCAATAGAATTGCCTCTATAGATGTAGGTGAGGGTATGCTAGGTAGAGTTGTAAATACGCTGGGCCAACCGATAGACGGTAAAGGACCAATAGCGGGAGATACATACGAAATGCCTTTAGAGCGTAAAGCTCCAGGTGTTATCTACAGAGAACCCGTTTCTGAACCAATGCAAACTGGACTAAAAGCGGTAGACGCAATGATTCCTGTAGGTAGAGGACAGAGAGAGTTGATCATTGGCGATAGACAAACAGGTAAAACTGCGGTGGCTATTGACACGATCATCAATCAAAAAGAATTTTACGATAAAGGAGAGCCAGTATTTTGTATTTACGTAGCATGTGGTCAAAAATCATCTACTGTGAAACAAGTGGTTTCTGCTCTTGAGCAAAAAGGAGCTATGGCCTACACGGTGGTAGTTTCTGCTTCTGCTGCAGATCCTGCTCCTATGCAGTTTTACGCCCCAATGGCGGGTGCTGCAATAGGTGAGTTTTTCCGTGATACGGGAAGACCAGCACTTATCGTATTTGATGACTTAAGTAAGCAAGCAGTTGCCTACCGTGAGGTATCGCTTCTACTAAAACGTCCTCCAGGGCGTGAGGCTTATCCAGGTGACGTATTTTACCTGCACTCTCGTCTTTTAGAGAGAGCTGCTAAGGTGAATGGTTCTGATGAGATAGCGAAGCAAATGAATGATCTTCCAGAGTCTATCAAGCATATGGTGAAAGGTGGAGGTTCTTTGACCGCACTTCCTATCATTGAGACACAAGCAGGTGACGTTTCGGCGTATATACCTACCAATGTGATTTCGATTACAGATGGGCAGATATTCTTAGAGTCAGACTTGTTTAACTCTGGTGTACGTCCAGCTATTAATGTAGGTATCTCGGTATCTCGTGTAGGTGGTGCTGCTCAGAAAAAATCAATGAAGAAAACTTCGGGTACATTGAAACTAGACCAAGCACAGTACAGAGAACTAGAGGCTTTCGCTAAGTTTGGTTCAGATCTAGATGCTGCTACAAAAGGAGTTTTGGATAAAGGTGCTAGAAACGTAGAGATACTCAAGCAAGCACAATTTTCGCCACTTTCTGTAGGGAAGCAAGTAGCTATCATCTACCTAGGAACAAAAGGTCTTCTAAAAAGTGTACCTGTGAATCAAGTACGTAAGTTTGAAGAGGAATTCCTAATGAAAATGGATGCCGATCATAAGGATGTATTGGATGCACTAAGTGATGGTAAATACACTCCAGAGCTTACAAATACAATAGAGACTGTTGCTGCCGAAATATCTAAAAACTATAAAGCTTAATAAGCGATGGCCAACCTTAAAGAAGTAAGAACACGAATAGCGAGTACGCAATCTACGCAGCAGATAACCAAAGCCATGAAAATGGTGTCGGCTACCAAGCTACGTAAGGCTCAGAATGCTATTACTCAAATGAGGCCTTATGCCGACAAGTTGAACGGTATACTTCGCAACTTGGCAGATACAGCTAAGAGTGAAGAAAGCCTACAAGGCTACTTTGATCCTAGAGAAGTTAAGAATGTACTCCTTTTGGTAAACTCTAGTGATAGAGGACTTTGCGGTGGTTTCAATGCCAACGTTATAAAGGAAGTACGTAATCTTACTGAAAATATATATGCAGGTGATGTGAATGTGGAAGTAAGGTTCTTAGGTAAAAAGGCCTATGAATATTACAAGCGTTCAGACCTTAATATGAATACAGATGATATGCAAGTATTTCTTACCCTAAGTGCAGATACTGCATTTGAGATAGGGGATCGTGCTATCGCGGATTTTATGGCAGGCAAGTACGATGAAGTACGTGTGGTATATAATAAGTTTAAGAATGCTGCTACACAGATAGTAACTGCAGAAAAACTATTGCCAGTAGAGCTAAATGCGTTTGAGGAGGTAAATAAAGAAGAATCGGTTTATAACGCAGACTTCTCTTTTGAGCCAAGTAAAACAGAGCTTTTAGCTACGTTAATACCGCGGGCTGTAAAAACACAATTGTATAGAACTATGCTAGACTCTCAGGCGTCTGAACACGGTAGCCGAATGGTTGCTATGGATAAAGCTACTGAGAATGCAGG
>CAWVTO010000205.1:0-3770 GCA_963932895.1 uncultured bacterium | reverse complement strand
GTAAGTCAAATTACTACAGACGCACAACGTGCTGAAATAGAAGCATATGCCACTATAGCCAATAATAAATCTGAACTAGAACGCAAAAAAGATAAATCAGTAAGTGGTGTATTTACAGGAGCGTATGCTCTGCATCCATTTACTCAGAAAAAACTGCCGATCTACATATCAGAGTATGTACTTAGCGGATATGGAACTGGAGCCATAATGGCCGTTCCTGCTCACGATGACAGAGATCATGCATTTGCAAAGAAGTTTGGAATAGAAATTATTCAAGTCATTTCTTCTAAGGAGGAAATAGATATCCAAGAACAGAGCTACGATGCCAACTACGGTAAGCTCATGAATAGCGAGAACTTTGACCGACTTACGGTAAAAGAAGCGTCTCAAGCCATCATCCAACTGGCAGAAGAACGCAGATTTGGTACCAAGAAAATAAACTACAAGCTGCGTGATGCAGGCTATAGTCGCCAAAGATACTGGGGTGAGCCCTTCCCTATCGTGCACCAAGACGGGATACCCACTGTAATCAATGAATTGCCGGTAGAGCTCCCACCTGTAGACAGCTACGAAGCAAAAGGAACGACTGAAAGTCCGCTTGCCAATAACGAAGAATGGGTAAATATGCCTAATGGACGCAGAGAAACGGACACCATGCCTGGGTATGCGGGCAGTAGCTGGTACTTCCTTCGCTATATGGACCCGAATAATGATCAAGAATTTGTAGGAAAAGAAAGCTTAGAATACTGGAATCAAGTAGACTTGTACATAGGAGGAACGGAACACGCTACAGGTCACCTGCTGTACAGTAGATTCTGGACAAAGTTCCTCTGTGATAGAGGACACATCTCTTTTGATGAGCCGTTCAAAAAACTGGTAAATCAAGGAATGATTCAGGGAGAGAGCAAGTTTATATATCAGGTTTGTGCTGAAAGAAGAGATCCATATACCGTACAAGCATTACCTTTAAATGCGAAGTGGCTACCTGTCTTCGTATCAGCTCATAAATTAGACGGTATTGTCCCAAAAGACAATACAGAGATTCTAAACTACATTAGATCAAACTTTGATATCCCTTTTGAAGTTAATCAAGTTGCAATTCGAAAGTTCAGAATTCCTAGCATATTGGCAGATGGGGACAAAGTTCACAC
Organism: uncultured bacterium; assembly: GCA_963932895.1. Taxonomy (GTDB): domain Bacteria; phylum Bacteroidota; class Bacteroidia; order NS11-12g; family UBA9320; genus UBA9320. Next base: position 2,619 of record CAWVTO010000205.1, on the reverse strand, counting down.
TAATGAACTTGCGGAAATGTGGAATCATCATAAGTTGGAGGAATTGTTACCCGCTCATTTTATGCACAAAGAATCTTTTTCCGCAACTACTGAAGTTGAAAAAATGTCAAAATCCAAGTTCAATGTAGTCAACCCAGATGACATAGCGAACCAATATGGAGCAGACACCCTGCGTCTCTACGAAATGTTCCTAGGACCGCTAGAAGACAGCAAGCCGTGGAGTACCAAAGGAATAGACGGCACCTACCGTTTCTTAAAGAAGCTTTGGGCTCTATTCTATGATCAAGATGGCACTGCTCATTGGGATGATACTACTGCAAGCAAGGACTCCATGAAGACCTTGCACAAAACCATTAAGAAAATAACAGACGATATCAATGCCATGTCTCTGAATACATCTGTAGCTCAATTTATGATTTGTGTAAATGAACTCGGTAGTCAGAAATGTCAAAACAAAACTGTGCTTGAACAAGTACTGGTATTGCTCAATCCATTTGCACCACACATTACAGAGGAGCTTTGGAATGCGATAGGCAACGATGGATTCATAGCAGATGCTACATGGCCAGTGTATGATGAGAAGCATCTTGTAGAAAGCAGTAAGCTCTACCCTATTTCTATCAATGGAAAGACCAGAACCAATTTGGAATTTCCGCTGGATATGAGCAAAGATGAAATCGAAAAAAATGTGCTTGCTAACGAAATAGTTCAAAAATGGCTCGACGGCAAACCACCTAAGAAAGTGATTGTAGTGCCGGGTAGGATTGTGAATGTGGTAATGTAGTGAGTGAAATCAATTAAAATCCGATAATACATACTTCTGTAAAGAATCATATTAAAACCGTCGAGTGGTAGTAATACTTATTTACGTTTATTACCTTCGACCTATCATAAAAGAGTAACACCATGAATAGCTGGATAGATATACCACACAACTCAGATTTTAGCATATACAACTTACCTTACGGTATGTTTGTAAGGGACGATAAGCCCACTCCTGGAGTGGCTATAGGAGATAGCATTATAGACCTTAATGCTTGTGCAAAAGTGGGTTTATTCACCGATCTAGGTTTTGATACTACTGTTTTTGAATCTGCTGTACTCAATGATTTTATTGCTTGTGGTAAAGACGCCTGGAGTACGTTACGTGCTTTTCTTATAGAAGAACTTACCACAGAAGGTCAACTTTTTGTATTTAAAGAAAAAGTAATAGTCGATAGACTGGGAGCTGCCATGTGTATGCCCGTGAGTGTAGGCGACTACACAGATTTTTACAGCAGTATAGAGCACGCTACCAATGTCGGCAAGATGTTTCGTCCTGACAACCCGTTGCTACCAAACTGGAAACACATACCTGTAGGATACCACGGCAGAGCAAGCAGTATAGTCGTGAGTGGTACTCCACTGAAAAGACCAAGTGGACAAATGATGCCACCCGACGCCGACAAACCCGTTTTTGGAAAAAGTAAACGCATGGACTTAGAACTGGAGATGGGCTTTATTATAGGCAAACCTACCACTCTAGGCGAACCAATATCTATTAATAATGCAGAGGATCACATCTTTGGGAAGGTAATATTCAATGACTGGAGTGCTCGCGACATACAAAAGTGGGAGTATGTGCCGCTAGGACCTTTTTTAGGAAAAAATTTCGGATCTACCGTATCTCCATGGATCGTTACTATGGAGGCATTAGCCCCATTCCGCTGCGAGAGTGTAAAGCAAGACCCTGAAGTTTTGCCGTATCTTCAATACGATGGAGACAAAAATTTTGATATCAATCTAGAAGTAGGCCTCACACCAGACGGTGACGAGGAAACCATAATAGCCGAAAGTAATTTCAAGTATATGTACTGGAATATGGCACAGCAGCTTACTCATCACACGGTAAATGGATGCAATGTAAACGTGGGCGATATGATGGCCAGTGGAACAATCTCTGGCAAAGAGAAAGGCAGTTACGGAAGTATGCTTGAGTTAAGCTGGGGCGGTAAGGAAACCGTGCAACTCAAAAATGGGAAAACGCGTACGTTTATTGAAGATAATGACACCATCACTATACGTGCTTGGTGCGAAAAAGATGGCAGGCGTATCGGTTTTGGAGAGTGTAGCGGCAAAATTCTGCCGTAAGAATACTTTCAGTTTTTAAAAACACGCGTGCGTCTAGGACGCAGCGTTCTTTCTTTCTTCTCTGGCTCCTCTCCTGGTTTAGGGCGAGCTTCTTCAATACTTAGAGCACGGTCATTAATCTTTCGTTTATGGAGATACGTGATAGCCTTTTGGCCATCGTGGCTGCTCTCCATCATTACAAAACCAAAGCCTTTTGGTTTTTGACTTTCCTCGTCTTTGAGGATCACCAACGACTTTACATCACCGTGTTGTTCAAAGAGAGCCTTCAGCTCATCTTCTGTTATTTTATAATCAATATTTGAGACGAATAAATTCATTGAAATTGGACTAAGTAGTTGTGTTAACAGTATAACGTATTGAAAGGAAATTTGTTTAATTTTAAAGGGATATAATTATTATGTTCCTAAACGACAAAAGTATTCTTTCCAAAACAATCTTCAATACCGCCTCCTTGTTTATTTTTGCTCATACGTACAATGAAAAAGATTG
>CAWVTO010000204.1:0-3776 GCA_963932895.1 uncultured bacterium | reverse complement strand
TGGCACCAGCAGAGATATACACCTCTTCATCTACATTCTTAGGAGATAGCTTAAAATTAAGCATCACGGGTACGTTAATGTGTTGCGTTACAAGCTTATTTTTATCATAGTTTATCCCGTCTTCTGTTATGAATAACACCATAGAATCCGCATTCAATGATATATCATTCTTAAAACGATAGTTATTGTAATCTAAACCAATACCATACACCAATCGTACTTTCCCTTTGTACAGATCCATTGCTTGCGTTACAATATCCCACTGAAAATTGATAGAATTAGCTGGAGATATGGTCATCTTATCATAGCCCGTTTCAGGCTCTAGTTTTCCGTCCTTGTTCAATAGGTTATTTAGCCCAAGGTGGAAATTATTCCAACTGGTTTCTATAAACTCGGACCCTTCTACCACTTCAAAATCCTCCTTAGGTTCTTCTCCGTCTTTGGTTACTATCTCCACAGACTCTACACGACTCGTTACCGTGTCTTTGCCTTCTGCCGTCTTTTTTTCTACCTGCTTTTCTTTAAAAATAATTCTTACGTTCTTCCCTTCTATCACCGTCTCTTCTTCTGCCTTTTCTTTCTGCTCTACTATTACCGGTATGCTATCTATCTGTGCATAGCCTATCGCACTTGTGCATATGGCTGCTACTGCTAGTATGTAGTGTAGTGTGTTTTTCATGATGGTGTTTATTTAATTGTTTCTATTTTTAAATGGTTGCAAACTGGCGATTACTTCGTATCCTTCGCTTTCAAACTTGATATTAAGACTAGGCCTAGAACTCTTAAAATCTGGTTTTACTCTCAACTTAGGATTACGTGTTTTTACAAGTATTGTTGCGGTTGTAGTTGCAATACGCTGTATCGGTTTATTTGTTACAAAAGCCACTATTCTCTCTCTGCGTGAGGGAGTTACCTTTTTAGCTATATCCTCTAAATTAACTTCTGGTTCTATGTTTTCAGAAGGAAGCTGAGGCAATACTTTCTCTTCTATTTCCTCTTTTTTGCTCGCTAAGACACTTGCTATGCGTAGTTCTTCCTGCTCTTTTAGCTGAGCATCATTGTACAGCTCAAGCAATCTTTCATCCACTTGTTTTCTTGCACCGTCTGTGTCTTTTTGCGTAGCATTCTGTGCTATAAACTCCTCTTCTGGCGTATCGTACCCTTGCTGTATATCGTACACATATTTTTCGTCCTTAGGCAAATCTTCGGGTATACTTACACGAACTACTTTCGGTATACGTTTCTCAGCATCTACACCTATGCTTTCCGTCTTATTCTCGCTGATATCATTTACAATACGTTGCTCTGTTTGCTCCACATATTGGTCTGTCAGATTTGGATTATCCTCAATCATTTCACTAGGAATTGCCTCATCTACTAACTGAGGAGGGTTGCTACTTGGCCAAAATACAACTACCCCAGCTAGGAGTACTACACTTGCAGCTACTGTTGTCCACTTGCGGTACATTGGAAGTGTTACTACGGCTTTCTCTTCTTTGAGCAATGCCGATTTACCTGTAAATACTACATCCTTTTCTGCTATCAGCACAGTAGATTTAAAGAGCTTCCACTCCCTAAAGAGAAACTCATCTCCCTCTATTTGATCCATTACACGTAGTTCATCTGCTTCACTAAGGTTGCCCTCTAGCAAGTCAAACATGATCAACGCATAATTTTCTTTATTCAATTTCATTTTATTCTTCTATTACGGTGCTTTTGTCATCCTGAGTATTCTGCGATAGCAGAATGTATCAAAGGGTGACCATCCTTTTAAAGCATCATTATCTCTAATTTATTGATGTACTCCTTTATATATTTCCTAGCTCTAAAAATATTCACCTTTACTTGGCTCTCGCTCATCCCTGTTATATCTCCTATGCTGCGGTAATCATGTCCTTCGTAGTCTCTTAGCATTATGGCACTGCGTTGCTTCTCGGGCAATTTTGCTACAGCCTTATTCACATACTCTAGTAAGTTATCGTATTCATATGACTCACTAGCTACATGGCCTGCACTCGCTAAATCGGTATGTCTTTTATTCTTTCGTATCACATCTATCATATTGTTGTACGCTATCTTAAAGAGATATGCTTTGGCGGTTTTCATTTCTACTTTATCTATGCGTATCCATAGTTTTTCAAACGTATTTTGAACAATATTCTCCGCTTCAAACTCGTCACGCATATTTTTTACAATAAAGCGGAATATCCCATCGGAATAATTCTTCACACATTCATTGTATTCTGCGGTATTCATTGATTGATAGTAGTGATAATACGGAGTCTGTTATAGAAAGTTACACAAGGTACAAAAATATTTCCTGCAATCGCGATTGACACGATAGAGCATTTGATTTTCAAGGATGAACATAGCTTATGGTATTGATATCTTTCCATTTCTAAGTTAAATATAATAGTTCTAAAACGAGCCATCCATCATACATTTGCCCAATGAGCGAATGGTTTGGGACGTGGTTTGATAGTGAGTATTATCACCTGTTATACAAAGATAGAAACTACACAGAGGCAGAGGCCTTTATGGTTCAGCTGTCGAAGTACCTCAAACCGACCAAAGACCAACTCATACTGGACTTAGCCTGCGGCAAAGGGAGACACAGCATACAGCTAAATAAGCTAGGTGCCAATATAGAAGGCTGTGATTATTCGCTGAATAGTATAAACTATGCCCGCAAGTACGACAACGCTACCCTAAAGTTTTATACCCATGATATGCGTAATGCTCTACCAAAGCAATACGATGTTATCCTAAATCTATTTACGAGTTTCGGGTATTTTGATACGGATGAGGAGCATCAACAAACATTGCAAAACATTTACGATGGATTGAACGAAGGCGGCACTTTTGTTTTCGACTTTATGAATGTAGATGTGATTATACCAAACCTTGTCTCTAGTGAGGTAAAGGATAAAGAAGGCATCGAATTTCATATAAAAAGGGAAGTAGTAGATGGTAGAATAACCAAATACATTGCCTTTGAAGATGAGCAAGAAGAATGGCACTACCACAAAGAAAAAGTGGCTGTACTAGACCACAACAAGCTCGTAGATATGATGAAATCTATCGGTTTCACAGTAGCAGATACCTTTGGCGACTACCACCTCAATGCTTTTGATGTAAAAAAATCTGACAGACTGATACTCGTACTTCGTAAATGATAGACAGCCTTATCCATATCGATAAACAATTATTCATTGCTATACACGAAGGGCTTGCCAATCCTGTTTTCGATTGGCTATTGCCCATACTTCGTGATGCTAAAACATGGATTCCACTGTACGCAGTATTCGTATTTTTAGCCATACGGAAGTACAAACTGCAAGGCCTTTTTATTGTCTTAGCTACACTAGCTATCGTTGTTTTGTGCGACAGGTTCTCAGCAGGATTTGCCAAGCCTTTTTTTGAGCGACTCCGTCCCTGCCACGAGCCCACATTAGCTGCACACTTGCGTAATCTTATAGACTGCGGTGGCCAGTATGGATTTATCTCCAGCCACGCTACCAATCACTTTGGCCTTGCCGTTATCTTTACGTGGTTTTTTAAAAAAATTAGCTCGCTGACCTACATTAACTGGATATTTTATATGTGGGCTGGACTTATCTCTTTTGCTCAAATATATGTAGGCAAGCACTACTTTGGCGATGTACTCGTCGGAGCGTTGGTCGGAATTTTGATTGGAAAAGCAATTTTGACTATATTTACTAAATTCGTTGTGACAAAATCCTTATCAACCAATTAACCATTAAAAAACCGTGTTC
>CAWVTO010000203.1:0-3783 GCA_963932895.1 uncultured bacterium | reverse complement strand
GTAGGTTCCTTCTGGAGTTTCCTGAAATTGGGCATATACGTTTATAGATTGCTCACCTAGAGAAGGGATACTCGCATCTGGGCTTAAGTAGTCGTCTTCTTTTTTGATTTTAGCTGTTTTGGTTTCGTAGCTTTTCATTAGTCTAATCCACTTTTTGGTTACCTCTTTTTTAGGTGTTTCGGGGATGAGTACTTTGAATCCGTGATGGGTGCCTTGGGACATGCTTGCATTTACTTCGTCTACTTTTTTGATTTGGGCAAATAGTGCTGATGAAGTAAAAATAAAGAATAGGGCTAAAATAATTTTTTTCATAGTCTTAGTTTGATGTTGTTTAGACGAATTTACAAAAAATAAATTAGTTTCTTAATTTTGCCCTACCATTAAAAAGGGTGTAACATGAAATTGCATAATACTATTAATGGGGAAGTGTTGAAGGAACAGATAAAGTCGAGTAACGAGTCTCGTACAACTATTTCCTTTTACAAATATGCCCAAATAGGCAATCCCCAACTGTTTAGAGATCATCTATTTTATCATTGGAGTCTCCTTGGAGTACTTGGCCGTATTTACGTAGCACATGAAGGTATAAATGCACAACTGAGTGTACCCACGGCCCATGTAGATATGTATAAAGCAGAGCTGTCGAACGTAACTTTCTTAGACGGTGTTCGGCTCAATTATGCGGTAGATGATGATGGGAAATCTTTTTTTAAATTGGCCATAAAGGTAAAGAATAAGATTGTGGCAGATGGTCTCAATGACGACCTGTTTGATGTTTCTAAACCGGGCGAATACTTAGACGTAGAGGGTTTCAACAAACTCACAGATGATGAGGATACGGTACTCATAGATATGCGAAACCACTACGAGAGTGAGGTAGGACATTTCAAAGGAGCCTGGTGCCCAGATGTAGATACGTTTCGAGATCAATTGCCATTGGTAGTTGGTGAACTGGCAAACCAAAAAGACAAAAAAGTGGTCATGTACTGTACAGGCGGTATTCGTTGCGAAAAGGCAAGTGCGTACCTAAAACACAAAGGGTTTAAGGATGTATATCACTTAGAAGGCGGAATCATAAAATACGCCCGGGATGCAAAAGCAAACGGTTTGGAGAATAAATTCATTGGTAAAAATTTTGTTTTTGATGAGCGAATAAACGAGCGTATTACAGAAGATATTATTGCGACGTGCCACCAATGCGGCGATTCGTTTGATGACCATACCAATTGCAAGAACAAGGCGTGCAACCTCCTATTTATACAATGCCCAAAATGTGCCGACAAGTATGCAGGCACCTGTTCTACAGATTGCCAAACCATAGCCGCTTTGCCTATAGAAGAGCAACGTGTGCTACGCAAGGGTAACGATGTAGGTGTTCGTATTTTTAGTAAGGGACGGTTTGGCTCTAAATAGCCAGTGCGTTTTCTGCTAAAAAAGCATGCATAAAAAAAGCCCTCCGCAGATACGGAAGGCTCCTATATATCAGTTAATTTCTTATCTATACATTACCGAGTTCACAGCCTCTGTAACACGCTGTACATTGGGCAACCAGGCATCTACCAGAGTAGCGGCGTAGGGTAGCGGAGTGTCTCGTGTAGTTACTCGCTTGACAGGAGCATCGAGGTGATCAAACACCATCTGACTCATCATATAGCTTATCTCAGAAGATATAGATGCCAAAGGCCATGCTTCTTCCAATACCACACAACGGTTTGTTTTCTTTATGCTTTCTGCAATGGTATGGTAGTCTATTGGTCGTACAGATTGTAAGTCAATAAGCTCTACATCTATACCTTGCTCGGCAAGTGCTTTTACAGATTCTTCGGCTACACGCATCATTTTACCAAAAGACACAAGCGTAACGTCTGTACCTGTTTTTTGTATGTTGGCTTGTCCTATAGGGATGTAGTATTCTTCTTCTGGTACTTCGTGTTTTAATCCGTACATCTGCTCACTTTCCATAAATATAACTGGATCTGGATCGATGATGGCAGACTTTAGAAGCCCTTTTGCGTTGTACGAGTTAGACAAAACCACCACCTTTAGTCCGGGACAGTTTGCAAACCAGTTTTCGAATGCTTGCGAGTGCTGTGCACCAAGCTGACCTGCACTACCTGTAGGTCCTCTGAATACCATTGGGCAGGTAAACTGACCACCACTCATACTGTTCATTTTGGCTGCAGCATTTATCACTTGGTCTATAGCCACAAGGCTAAAGTTAAAGGTCATAAATTCTACGATAGGCTTTAGGCCATTGGCAGCAGCACCGGTAGCTATACCAGCAAATCCAAGCTCGGCAATAGGAGTATCTATTACTCTTTTGGCACCAAACTCATCAAGCATACCTTGACTCACTTTGTATGCTCCATTGTACTCGGCTACTTCTTCTCCTATTAAGAAAACACTTTCATCTTTTCTCATCTCTTCGTTCATTGCTTCACGAAGTGCTTCACGTATTTGCAGTTGTCTTGCCATGTCTTTTTTTGCGAACGGCAAATGTAAGAATTATTGGTTATTTCGGAGTATAGATTTGTTCGGTAAGATTTAGGATTTATAACGGAGGATATACGCATTCAGAATACGCATATTTCGGAGTCACCATTCGTCATTGTACATCTGATTGATACGTATTTTTAATATACTGACCTTCAATACGTATCACGCAAAAATTAAATCGCGTTTACCTTTTTACTGCATAGGGTATTAGTACGTATAGTTCACAAGATAAAGTACACCATGAAACAACAGACATACATTTTTATTCTTACACTTACTGCGGCAGTGTTTTTGTCGCACAATGCCACTGCTCAAAGTATTAGTGGCACTATAACATCCTTTGTGAGCAAAGCTGACCTGGGCTATGCCAATGTAGACCTATACAAAGGAACTGAGCTGGTAGCGTCGGTTTTGGCAGATAGACATGGAAATTTTATTGTAAAATTGGATACAGGAACCTACCGTGCCGAAATACTATACGCTGGTTATAAAACGATGACCCAAGAAATACATGTGAAAGATGACGAGAACGCAGACTTTGGTTTGATGGAAGACAAAGCCAGTAAGTACATTTCTAATATGTCTAAAACCAGGATAGAAGAAAAGGATAGGGATGATGAATACTTTGAGGATGCAGAAATGAGCATAGGGTACGATATTGCTCCTGCCGTAGATCGACTTGCTGTGCGTTCAGACTATTCTAAAAAATCGTCTCCTAGTAGCTCCATTCGTATGAAAAAAGGAGGCAAGCGTATTGCTCTCACTGAGTCTCCATCTAGTTCGCCACAGCAAGGTGTTGCCGGGAAACTCACGGCTGGTGAAATCAATGATTTCAGCAAATGGGACCTGTGGACAGACCTAGCCAGTGGCGAGTTTGACCAATACAGCAAGGAGTGGAACTACAATGTGAGCAATCGCTATATGCTACAACTTACAGACAAAAAAGGACTGCCGCTGGCCAATGCTACGGTACAGCTAATTAATAAAGAAGGGAAACGCTACTACGCGGCACGCACAGACAATACCGGGAAAGCCGAACTTTGGGAAACCATACTACTGGGTGAGCAGACGAAAAGAGAAAAATTGAGTATTGAAGGTGAGTATGCGGGCAAGCATTTTACCATCAGAAAAGCAGTGACCATAGCCGATGGAATAAATACCTATGCGTTGGATGTAGACTGCAATCAGTCCCAGAAAGTGGATATAGCTTTTGTGGTAGATGCCACGGGTAGTATGGGCGATGAGCTCAATTATCTCACCGCAGAACTAAACGATGTGATTTTCAAA
>CAWVTO010000202.1:0-3791 GCA_963932895.1 uncultured bacterium | reverse complement strand
AGGTCTTTCTCCTCCGTAGCTAGAGCCGTAGGTTTTACAAATGCTGTACTCTTACCTGTCTCGTCTGCTGCACGCAGTATAGAGTTGATACGCGTATAGGTGTATTGTATAAATGGTGCTGTATTTCCTTGAAAATCAATGGATTCCTTCGGGTCGTACATCATTCGCTTCTTGGCATCTACTTTTAGCAAGTAGTATTTGAGAGCACCCATTCCGAGTGTTTCGTATAGAGCGGTTAGTTCCTCGGTAGACATACCTTCGGTCTTGCCCAGTTCTTCGGTTTGCTTTTGGGCCGTAGTTACTACTTCCTCCATTAGCTCATCTGCATCTACCACAGTTCCCTCGCGGCTTTTCATCTTACCTTCGGGTAGATCGACCATTCCGTAGCTCAAGTGGTACAGACCATCTGCATATGGCTTATTTAGCTTCTTTAGTATGAGTTGCAATACCTTGAAATGGTAGTCTTGTTCATTGCCCACCACATAGATGAATTTATCCATCTTAAAGTCAGCGTATTTGAGGTCTGCTGTACCTATATCTTGGGTGATGTATACAGACGTACCATCGGCACGTTGTACTATTTTCTCATCCAGTCCGTCGTCGGTCAGGTCTATCCATACGCTGCCATCGTCCTTAGTGAAAAATGCTCCAGATGCAAGGCCTTCTTGTACCATAGCTTTACCCAGTAAGTAGGTGTCAGACTCGTAGTATATCTTATCAAAAGATACACCTAGGCGTTTGTATGTAGCATCAAAACCATTATACACCCAGCCATTCATCTTCTTCCATAGAGCAATGACATCGTCATCCCCTTCTTCCCATTTTTGTAAGGCGGTTTTTACCACTGCACCTATAGTGCTGTGGTTGTTAAAGTAGTTGTTCTTGTATTCTGACTTGAAGGCTTTGGCCAAGTCAGCTCCTTCTTTTATGTATTTTTTTGCTTCGTTAGAGGTCTTGAATGTTGCTAACTGTGCTTCTCCTTCTGATGTATCAATCCACGTAGCATATTCTACTTGAAATTTTTTCTCAAACTCTACATAGTATTTCCCTACCAAGTGGTCTCCTTTTAGGCCAGAGCTTTCTGGCGTTTCGCCATTTCCCCATTTTTGCCATGCAATCATACTTTTACAGATATGAATGCCTCGGTCATTTACCAAGTTGTTTTTTACTACATCGTATCCATTGGCAGCGAGTATCTCACAATACGAGAATCCCAATACATTATTGCGAATGTGCCCCAAGTGAAGCGGCTTGTTGGTGTTGGGAGAGGAGTATTCTACGACTACCTTCTGTCCTTTGCCTATGGCAGGTATGGTAATACCACTTGCTACTCTGTTTTTGGCAACTTCTAGCCAATAATCATCGCTCAACTCTAAGTTTAAGAAACCCTTTACCACATTGTAGTCTTCTATTTCGGCTACGTGCTCTTTTAGGTAGTCGCCTATTTCTGCTGCGGTGTCTTCGGGTTTTTTGCGGCTATGTCTCAAGTACGGAAATACCACAAAGGTGTAGTCACCAGCAAATTTTGCATTGGTGTTTTCGAAAGAAACTTCTCCTTCTGTAATATCGTAGAGGCTAGCAAGTGCTTCTTTTGTTTTGGCTCCTATAGTAGCGAGTATATCCATTATTTCTTGATTGGCGAATTGGGTTCGGCAGCTATTGCCTTGTGTATGGTTCTTTCTAAATATTTTGGAAAAAATTTATTCATCCAAAATATGAGTCTTCCTTGTTTGTTGGTAAGCATAAAGTCCTTGCGGTCTCGTATGGCTTGCAAAATATCCAGAGCTACGTCATGTGCTTTGTCCATTTTGCTCTCATCTGCGGGTGTATCTCCTTGTACAGATCCATCGGCAAGTTTTGCATTGTAGCGTATGTTACTGGCGGTGAATCCTGGGCAGGCTACAAGTGTATGCAGTCCTCTACTCATGTATTCCATGCGTAGGCTTTCAAATAGGCCATTCATAGCAAACTTGGATGAGGCATAACCAGAGCGTCCGGGTAATCCTTTAAAACCCGTTACTGACGATACGGCTACTAGACTACCTTTGTTTTTGAGCAATTGGGGTAAAGCTGCTTGGCTGCAATATACCGCTCCCCAAAAATTGACATCCATTATTTCGCGTAGTACATCTGATTTTACTTCTTCAAAAGGAGCACGCATGCTTATGCCTGCATTATTGATAAGGATATCTATGCTGCCCAGTTGATCTATGCTTTGTGCAATAAAACGATGGCAGTCTTCTTCCTTGGTTACGTCTGTAGCTATTGCCACTACGGTTACACCAAAGGCTTCTTCTAGTTCTTGTTGGAGTACGATGAGTTTGTCTACACTGCGAGCAGCTATAGCAAGGTTTGCACCCACTTTGGCCGCTTCTCTAGCTATGGCTTCGCCTATGCCACTGCTGGCACCGGTTATTAGTATATTTTTTCCCTTGAGCGAGTCCAATGGTCTATTTCTTCCACTTCACACTGCATCCTACAGCAGGCACTTCGGCGTAGTCTGGTTCCATACCGTCTAGTGTATCCTCTATAGCATCTTCCAAAAACACACGTGTTACCATGTGTTCATTTTCCCAGTTGTCATCTATGGCTCCTTGGTATACAAGCTCACGCTTACTGTTGAACACAAATACCTCTGGAGTACGTGTAGCACCTAGTTTTTTGGTGATTTTTTGGTCTTCGTCGTGTAGGTAGGGAAACGGTAGATTTAACTGTTTTGCGAGATCCTTCATGGCTTCAAAAGAGTCTGCAGGATATTGCTCTGCATCATTTGCATTGATAGCAATAATACCAAGGTTATCTTCTTCGTACTGGTTTTGGAGTTTTATAAGTCTACTCCAGTATGCCCGAGCATACGGACAATGATTGCAGGTTACTACAAGTACAAGTGCTGTCCTATCTGCAAAGGTAAACTTGTTGTATATCTTGTCTTTGGTGCCTTTTAGCTCAAAATTGAACAGTTTTTTTCCGATCTCCATTGGATGGCAAAGGTAATGGAATGGTAGGAATGATGTTAGGGATTTTTTTAGGGGCACATACAAAAAAACCAACACGTTATGCATGTTGGTTTTTTTGTATGTAAGAAACGAGTTCCTACGAAGCATCAATGAAGCGATTTTCTACGCTTCTTTCTTTTCCTTTTTTGCTTTTCCCTTCTCTTTTTTGAAGGTCAATTCGTCTTTCTTTTTATCATGGTTCACAGCGATTATATCACCTTCTTTGATATCAGATTTTAGAATTTCTTCGGCAAGAGGATCTTCCAAATACTTCTGTATTGCTCTGTTGAGTGGTCTAGCACCAAAGGCTGAATCAAACCCTTTTTCGGCGAGGTACTCTTTGGCAGACTTGCTTAGTTTTATATCAAAACCAATCTGATGTATACGAGTAACTAACTCAGCTACAGATAATTCAAGTATTTTGGAGATGTCCTCTTTTTCTAACGAATTGAAGACAATTACGTCATCTATTCTATTCAAAAACTCTGGAGAGAAGAAACGCTTTAATGCTGTTTCTATAACTCCTTTAGAACTGATATCTGCACTAGCAGTTTTGGCACTTGTACCAAATCCTACTCCAGAACCAAACTCTTTGAGTTGACGACTGCCTATGTTAGACGTCATAATGATAATTGTATTTCTGAAATCTACCTTTCGTCCAAGACTATCTGTCAGGAAACCTTCGTCTAGCACCTGTAGCAATAGGTTGAATACATCTGGGTGAGCTTTCTCTATCTCATCAAATAAGATAACCGAGTACGGCTTTCGTCTTACTTTCTCCGTAAGTATGCCACC
>CAWVTO010000201.1:0-3814 GCA_963932895.1 uncultured bacterium | reverse complement strand
GTAATCTCATCTATGGCCTTGCAATTTGTAGACCGTAGCAATGTAAACAGTAAGTTCAATATTGACCGTGACTTTGGGGTACAATACAGGCTAAAACAAACCATTGGCAACATGCCATTGAAAATTGCAGCAGCAATAACTACCGGAGAAGGAAGAAACATCACTGCCAAGAATGAAATGGCTGGTATGGCATATACCGGCAGAGTTGAATTCTATCCTTTTGGTTCATTTACCAAAAAAGGAGACTACTTCAGTGCTGATCTTATGAGAGAAGAAAAAGGAAAGCTAGCTATAGCTGCAACTTATTCATACAATCAAAACACGACTAGAAGTGCTGGTCAACTTGGACGTTTTGTATATGCAATTGACACAAACGGCAATGCGACAGACGCATATAGTCTAAATGATATGAGCACGCTTTTCATTGACGCTATATACAAGTACAATGGACTAAGTATTATGGGCGAGTATGCCAATAGAACACTTTCCAAAGATATTAGTGGGTTCTCATCAGGAACAGGATATGTTGGTCAGGTAGGGTATTTATTGAAAAACAATTATGAAGTATCTGGAAGATACACTTCCGTAAACTTAGCAAAAGGTTTAGGGACAGCTTCTAATGTTACTGAATACACCTTAGGACTCTCGAAGTATATCGTAGGGCACAAACTTAAAGTACAATCTGATGTAGCATACATAGATGATGCTTCTAAGACACTTGCCAACTACCGAATTAGATTCCAAATTGAACTCGGTATTTAACAATTAATCTACATTTAACACATACATAACACAAACATCGTTTTCTTGCAGCATAAATTATTTCACAAAATGAATCTGAAATTAAAATCAATACTTCTCTTAGTACTTTGTATGACCTCTTTTGGTTCTGCATATGCTCAAGATTCCACAACAGTAAACACTGAATTATCTGGAGAGATATTTAAGAATATTAATGCCAAAGGCATTGAAAACGGGGCGAAGTTCTCTTGGGGAATAGACTACGACAAAGTAGAAAGTGTACAAAATATAATCATCAAATACCAAAAGAAAGTCGAAAAAGGAAAGCCTTGGAAATACTCGCCCGTAATATCAGGCAAGACGACTTCTTTCACCCTAGACGGTATGTCTGGAGGAGATAAGTATGTTTGGGAGATAGGATGCCTGAAAGACGGAGGAGATATCTCAAGGATCCTAAACAATGGCATACCCGAATCTGAAGACTTAGTATGGTCTAGTAAAGCAAAATACCAAACAGAGCGTGCTTGGGGATTATTTAAAATACTAGTACTTATAGGGTCATTGGGTCTATTCATCTTTGGAATGAAGCTGATGAGTGAGGGGCTACAGCAAACTGCAGGAGGAGGTCTTAGAAAGATACTCAGCACCATGACTTCTAATCGGTTTCTAGGTGTACTCAGTGGGTTTTTAATAACCGCTATTGTTCAGTCGTCATCCGCTACTACAGTAATGACGGTCAGTTTTGTAAATGCAGGTCTCCTTACATTATTAGAATCTGCGGGAGTAATGATGGGAGCCAATATTGGTACAACAATCACCGGTTGGTTAGTTTCTTTGTTCGGTTTCAAAATAAGCCTTTCTACATACGCACTGATATTCATAGCATTGGGAGCCCCACTGATGTTCATGAGCAAGAAAAACCTCAAAGGTTGGGCAAATGCGATTATTGGTTTTGCCATCTTATTTATGGGATTGGGTTTCTTAAAAAATGCAGTACCAGATTTGGGTGCTGACTCACCTATTGTACAATTCTTTACAGGATTTAGCGACAGTCCATGGCTTGGCAGAATAGCATTCGTACTACTCGGCACATTGGTAACTATTGTAGTACAGTCATCTAGTGCAGCCATGGCATTGACACTTACCATGGTTTTAAAAGACATTATACCATTTGAAGTGGGTGCAGCTATGATTCTCGGAGAAAATATAGGGACCACCATCACTGCAGAACTTGCCTCTTTAGTGGGCAATGTTCACGCTAAACGTTCGGCTAGAATTCACTCAATGTTCAATATCGTGGGTGTTATCTGGATGATTATTCTGATGCCTTTCTTCTTAGACGGGATTATATTCTTTATGGACACTATGTGGGGTATCAATCCTAGTGACGGCAAAGAGGGAGCTACATTAGGTCTAGCAGCTTTTCATACGGCGTTTAACCTTACCAATGTACTCTTGCTCATAGGGTTCGTTCCTCTATTGGTAAAATTAGCAGAGAGAACTGTGAAGTCTAAAGGTGAAGATGACGAAATTTTCAAATTGGAATACATAGCTGGCGGAATCACTTCTACACCTGAACTTTCTTTATTAGAAGCTAAGAAAGAAGTGGCCAAGTTTGGAGAACTAACCGTAAAAATGCACAACAGGGCGAAAGACCTTATCAATGAATCTGACAATAAAAAAAGAGGAAAACTCATCAAGAAGCTAGCTAAATATGAAGAGATCACAGATAGGTTAGAAACGGAAATAGCCAACTATTTAGGAAATGTTTCTGCCAGTAAGCTATCTGAAGAATCTTCTTCTGAACTTCGTTCTATGCTAAGTATAACCAATGATCTAGAGAGAATAGGTGACATATACTTTGAAATTGCAAAGGCAATAGAAAAGAAAAGTGAAACAAAGTTGTGGTTTGATCAGAAGCAACGTGATCACTTAAATGATCTATTAGCAGAAGTAGAAAACGCAATGGATCAAATGATGGAGAATCTGAATGGTCCATATTCTGATATAGATATGGATAAAGCACGTATGCTAGAAGTATCTATAAACGAAATGAGGAATAAGATTCGTAAGAAGCACTTAAAGAGTATGGAGAAGAAAGAATACAACGCACAGAGTGGCTTGATATACAGTAATATATTCTCTGGGATAGAGCGTGTTGGAGACCATATTATCAATGTTTCTGAAGCGGCTAGTGGTATTAACCTAAACTAGGTTCATTTCTCTTATCATAGGAATTGATAAGGATTTCTAATGTGGATATTATCAATCTACTATTAGAAATCCTTATTTAGTTATACCGATAACATATCTAGTGAGTAAACATAGGCTCGTTGTCATTGTTATCTTTGTACGAAATAAACGAATAAATAATTAAAATAATATGTCAGTACTAGTAGGAAGAAAAGCACCACATTTCAGTGCAGGAGCAGTAATAAACGGAGAAGAAATAGTAGAAAATTTCTCTTTATCAGAATATGCTAAAGATAGCTACTCAATCTTTTTCTTTTATCCAAAGGATTTCACATTCGTATGCCCAACAGAACTTCATGCATTTCAAGCTAAGCTTGCAGAATTTGAAGCAAAAGGATGTAAAATAGTAGGTTGCTCTACAGACACAGAAGAGAGTCACTGGGGTTGGTTACAAATGCCAAAAGACAAAGGTGGAATAGAGGGTGTAACGTATCCAATAGTAGCAGATACTACCAAAACGATCACTACCAATTACGGTGTTCTTTTTGGCGACTACGACTACAACGAAAACAACGAGCTAATGGCTACAGGACCAATGATAGCTTATAGAGGTCTATTTCTTATAGATAAGAACGGTGTAGTAAGGCACCAAGTAGTAAACGATTTACCTCTTGGTAGGAACGTAGATGAAGCTATGCGTATGCTAGACTCATTGATACACCTTGAAACGCATGGTGAAGTTTGCCCTGCAAATTGGAGCGAAGGTAAAGAAGCTATGACTGCCACTTTTGATGGTGTAGCTGATTACCTTTCTAAAAACTAAGTTCATATTTTAACAATACACAAGCGGTTTCCAATGTATTGGGAGCCGCTTTTTTTG
>CAWVTO010000200.1:0-3892 GCA_963932895.1 uncultured bacterium | reverse complement strand
TTTTCCTTTTAAAAGATTGTTTGACATAAATATTTCTTTTGACTTTGCAATGTTAGAAAAATAAAACATTTTTGACAGATAATGAAAAAGGTTTTTTATTTCACACTATTTGCTGCGACGCTTATTTCTGCTTGTTCTACTTCTTCTGACAAAGGTGCATTAAAAGATGCAGCAATTGGTATAGAAAAAGGGGAGGCAGGTACGTTTACGTTTGACGCCAAAGATGGGGTTACTATTACTGCAGATTATTATCCAAATAAAGGTGCTCGTAAAATAATTCTTCTTTTTCATCAAGCGGGTTACAGTAGAGGAGAATATAAAAATATTGCACCGCGACTTGTAGATAGTGGTTTTGCTTGTTTGGCTGTAGACTTAAGAAGTGGAGGTCTAGTCAATGAAGTTTTTAATGAAACAGCTAAAAGTGCCGAAGAAAAAAGTTTACCTACAAGCTATATAGATGCAAAACAAGACATAGTAACCGCAATAGAATATGTTTCTGCAAATACGGACAAAGAAATTATTTTATGGGGTAGCTCATACACGGCATCACTATCATTAATGGTAGCGGCAGAAGATTCATTGGTTTCTAAAGTAGTGGCATTTAGTCCTGGTGAATACCTTAGCAATCAGAATATGGTGAAGAATGCTGTAACTAGTTTAGATAAACCAGTATTTATTACAGGTGCAAGTGCAGAGTTTGATATTATAGTAAGGCCTATAGTTATTGCATTGAAGCAAGCAAGTGTTGTAGAACATAAACCCAAAGGACTGTCAGACCACGGTTCTAAAACACTATGGCAACAGGGTAAAGAATCTAGCTTAATTTACACAAAGGTGTGTAGATTTATGAAGAAATAAAACGATCAATGCTTTACTAGCAGCTTTCCTCTGTATCCCTTTTTTCGTTCAGTATACAAGTCGTAGTATACTAATCCTTGTGGTAAAGAATAACGGCCTATGTCTATTTCTTCATCGTTTGTTTCTGTAGTTAGAATAACCTGTCCAAGGGCATTATACATTTTAAGTACGTAGCTTGCCTTTTCTTTGTTTTTAAAGTGGAGTATAGAGTTGCTCTCTACTGGGTGAGGCACCACAAATACTTCTTGAATAGCCTTTACAACAACAACACTAATGGTATTGGAATAACCAATATTACCAAGTTCTAATTTCACATAATTAAGTGCGTTCAATATAGGATTATCTAACACGTAAGAATAGTATCGTTCACTTGTATCGCCGCATATGCCATAGTAAGTTCCTCTTCGTTCAAACCCAGAAATACTGTCTCGTGATACTTCTATGTGTATGTCTTGACAGGTGAAACCAGCTCTAGTCTTCCAGCTTAGATATAGCTTACCATCTATTGCCGTTGCACTAAAAGAGGTTGAATACGGATTGTACTCTTCCTGAGCCAAGGATGAAAAATATGCTAGACCCGAAAAAAGTACGAGTAAGGCAATTCTTATCTGCTTATTTATATGTTTACTTTTGCTACACAAAACACCATGGATAAAATAGCAACGACCCTTCACGATATTTTGCACTCAGACAAGCTTTTTTTATTAGCTGGACCTTGTGCGGTAGAAAATGAAAAAATAACGCTCGAGACTGCTGAATATCTTTCGAGATTAACGGATAAGTTAGGGATTCCTTACGTATTCAAATCATCTTACCGCAAAGCCAATAGAACAAAGTCAAGTTCATTTGCAGGTATAGGGGATGAAAAGGCCTTAAAGCTACTGGGTAGAGTAAGGGAAGAGTTTGGTGTTCCTACTGTCACAGATATTCATGAAAGTCACGAGGCATCTATGGCTGCAGAGTATGTTGACGTATTACAGATACCTGCTTTTTTATTCCGACAGACTGATTTATTACAAGCTGCTGGCCGTACTGGTCGTGTGGTGAATATTAAAAAAGGCCAGTTTGCAGGGGCAGAGGCGATGCAATTTGCGGCTAATAAGGTGAAAGAAACAGGAAATGATAAAGTATTACTTACCGAACGCGGCAATATGTTCGGATATGGTGATATGGTAGTAGACTATCGCAATTTGGTGTGGATGAAGGAAATGGGATATCCTACGGTTATGGATGTAACACACTCACTACAGCAGCCCAATAATGGGAGTGGAGTAACCGGTGGTTTGCCTCAGCTGATAGAGCCTATGGCAAAAGCAGCTGTAGCAGTAGGAGTAAGTGGTTTGTTTATAGAAACACATCCAGATCCTGCAAGTGCACTGAGTGATGGAGCCAACATGTTGCCACTTCACAAGATGGAAGAGTTGCTCACCAAGCTACTAAGGCTACGGGAAAGTCTGTAAACTGACTTTTTTATAAAAAGAGAGAGAGAAATTGGTTCCCCAATCTCCCTCTCAACCAACTAACCAATTAAATCAAATTTACCCATCTTAATAACGATAACGTTGAGTAAATATTTTGTTGTCAATGAATTTTATTGTTATTGGCATTGACTATACTGTAGTTCTCTCCATCTTTTTTCCATACAATTACTGCAGCGTATAGGTTCTCTCTATTCCAATTTTCATCCAAATCAATGTCTAAGGTTACATCGTTTTGGGCACTTGTTCTTAAGTGTTCTGAAGACATTGCAGCCCCAAATGCTCCATTGTTTGCTGCACGAATAACGTAATTGTGCTCGTAAGGATTGCTAGCTGCTCTGCTCTGGTTAAAAATAAGTTTATCTTCTAATATATAAACAGCCACACTATATTCTCCTTCTAAGTCTGTGTATGCTTCCGTCGCATAACGTATGCTAAGTAACTCATCGTTTATTAGACTTGATACCCCAACACCCATTTGGGGTTCCTGATTTATGAGTGCAGCGATGTTACTGTCCATCTTGGCAACACTAGCATTCCCGTCAATGCTACTATTATTTAGGACTACGCCATTGTTTCCATTTACCCACAGTTGTGGAGTGTATCGAGGTCCCGTTCTATTGACTGCTATCTCATTACTAACAGCTGTAATCATAGGATCACCATACTTAATATGCACGGCTATTGGTACTATACTGCCCTTGTTTTTATCTGCTATACGCGTGAAGGTGGGTCCGCCCCAACTACCACAACCAGGGCATCCTGTACTTGTGAAGTCGAATAAAACCGGTTTTGTTACCCTTGTTAATGTGATAGCGGGAGCCTCTATATTGGCTTCGGTAGGTAGAAGCTCTTTTTTACACGCTACAATACCCCAAGTTAATAGGCTTAAAATTAGAATATTTTTTCTCATTGTGTATATGTTCTTATGCCCTAAAACGAAAATTGATTAAAACCTTACACTCAATCTGACATAAATAAATATTTTCGCACAGCAAAACAGCATTATTCATAATAGTATGGCATTATACCTTTCAGAAATAGTTTCAGTAGCTGGCAAACCAGGACTACAAAAATTAATCGGTAACAGAGCAAACGGACTTATAGTAGAGTCTTTAGATGCAGCTGGAAAACGATTCCCAACGAGTCTTACTCAAAAAGTGTCGTTTCTTAGCGATATATCGATGTATACTTATGATGGCGATGAAAAACTTGAAGAAATTCTCAAGAAACTTCATACGCTAGCCGAAGGAGGAATAGAATTGATTTCTAAAAAAAGTAGTGCTGTTGAGGTACAAGCATTTTTCAGAAAAGTAGTTGAAAACTTTGATGAAGATCAAGTATACAACTCTGATATACTTAAACTCGTATCGTGGTATAAGATATTGAAGGATAAGGTAGATTTTAATCAACTGACAGAACCAGAATCTAGTGAAGATGATAAGTCTGCTGCTAAAAAATCAGCTGCTAAGAAACCTACGAAAAAGGCTACTCCAAAAGGTGCTCCAAAAGCTCAGAGTAAAGCCAAAGGTGGTGTAAAAAAGACCGGTAACCTT
>CAWVTO010000199.1:0-3921 GCA_963932895.1 uncultured bacterium | reverse complement strand
GACGGTGGAAGTGACCAAGCGGAAGATCCTACATATGTGTATGTAAACCAAAGGGCAGCTACTTTAGAAGCTTGTCTTGCAACAAAAAAAGGCGAATGCTGGAATGAGTCTTGTGAGACTATCAGCATCAACCTAGTAGGTGTAGATGAGTTGACTAAGAACAATTCAATGATCAATGTATATCCAAATCCATCCAACGGACAATTCAGCGTAACTGTAGAAAATGCAGGAGAAGTAGAAGTGAAAGTAGGAGACATCTTGGGTAACACGATGAATGTATCAGTAGTAGATAACCTAAACGGAACGTACAGTGTAGATATGTCAGCAGTAGCAGACGGAGTATACTTTGTACAAGTGAAGAACGGTAATTTCTACGCAACAAAGAGAATCACAGTTTCTAAATAAGAAACAGCGATAAATTACAGAAGAGTCCTGCTCCCATATAGGGAGTAGGATTTTTTTTGTTTAATCCGCATTATGCGTTAGCATGTTGTGATGAGGTTTGAAAGCACAATAACATAGGACATTTTCTAAGTTTCAGCATAGCATCGCTATGGCTAAATATTAAAAATGTAGCGAAGCGGTATAGTTTGCAGTGATTTCAAGCTGCAATAGATTTTCTAGTGCATAATGCGGGTTTATGTTAGTCTACCTCCTCGTAGTCTGTGTATCCTTCACGCTTGGTTTGAGCTACTTTTAGGGGCTTGGTGAGTACCTTATCTATAAAGCTATTGGCAGAGGAGACTATAACGCCGAGCAATAGGGCCCACCAAAAGGAGTACACGGTAATACCATCTACAAAGTAATCCATGATCTCTACCATAAAAGCGGTAAGGGCAAGACTAAAGAGTCCAAATGTGACCAAAGTGATAGGGAATGTGAGGATGGCTAGTATTGGGCGTATCAAAGAATTTACAATTGCAAGTACTAGTGCAGCTAGTATAGCGTGCATATAATCTACGACTTCAATACCCTCAAGGTGTTGAGCAGAGAGCCAAACTACGCCACCAAGAACTAAAAATTTTATAATTTTATTGAACATGTTTTGTTTTAGCTATTAAAATACAAGAAGTAAGCCAGACCAAAAAAACTGACAAAGTTGCAAATGAGTTTGATTTCAGGAGTAAAATTAGGCATTTGGCTGTTTCAGAAGAGGTGTCTTCAGTTTTTTGCATTACTTTGAACACCAATGGAAGAACATACACTAGTTGATAACAAGGAATTGAATCTATGGGAAGCCTTAGTGCCTGTATTGGTATTGATTGCCATGTTAGCATACAATATGCTTGTGATTGGAGAAAATGCTGGTGATTATAACAATCAGCTAATCTTACTCATTGCGGGTGCGGTTGCATTTGTGCTGGGTTTGTTCAATAAGGTGAAATTGCAGTCTATAATTAAAGGGATTTGGACCAACATGAAATCTGTATTGGTGCCCATTGTAATCTTATTATTAGTAGGTGCTCTTAGTGCATCTTGGTTGCTGAGCGGAGTCATTCCTGCCATGATCTATTACGGTATCAAACTCATAAATCCAGATATTTTCTTACCTACCGCGGTAGTCATTGCTTCAATTGTTTCTGTTGCTACCGGGAGTTCTTGGACTACCTCAGCTACTATTGGTGTAGCACTTATTGCTATAGGCAGGGCTATAGGATTACCCGCTGGTGCAGTGGCTGGTGCAGTGATAAGTGGAGCGTATTTTGGGGATAAGATGAGTCCTTTGAGTGATACCACTAATTTAGCTGCAGCAATGGCTGGCACTAAGCTATTTACGCACATCAAGTACATGCTTTATACCACGGCTCCGAGCATTCTTATTACTATCGTTGTGTTTTTTATTATTAGTCTTTTTGGAGAGTCTCAGCTTGTACATGGTACAGAAGCCATGTTAGGTGCCGTGACAGAGAAATTTGTTATATCACCGTGGTTATTTTTAGTCCCGCTAGCAGTAGTGGTATTAATCATAAAGAAGGCCAGTCCTATTTTAGCTCTTTCTGTAGGAGTCCTGTTGGGATTAGTGGTATCATATATCTTTCAACCACAGCTTTTTGTTGAGTTACCCAGTAAGACGTTGTTTTTAAGTACTTCTACCTGGGCTGGTGTTGGTTTGTCTTCTTCAAATGAACAGCTGCAAGGTCTTTTTGAGGCTAAAGGTATAGTAGGTATGTTTGGAACGATTCTGCTTATTATTTGTGCCATGATTTTTGGAGGAATAATGGATGCAATCGGAGCATTGACTCGTATTAGTCAAGCATTATTGCGTGTGGCTACTTCTGTTTTTGGGCTCTATGCCAGTACGGTAGCCAGTTGTTTGGCTCTTAATCTAACTGCGAGCGATCAATACTTGGCTATAGTTGTACCCGGAAAAATGTTTCAGAATGCATATGCAGATAAAGGTTTAGCTCCAGAAAACCTAAGTAGGACACTAGAAGATAGTGGCACAGTGACTTCTGTGCTTATCCCGTGGAATACATGTGGAGCGTACCAGAGTGCTACACTTGGAGTTGGAGTAGGAGAGTATGCCTTGTACGCTATATTCAACTATATCAGTCCATTCATGACGCTGCTATTTGCCGCTTTCAGAATAAAAATAGCCCAACTATCAAAGGAGTCTTAGGGTAAAACGTTCATTGGTATATGAATAAAATCGGATTATTACTTATCGGACTAGTGGTATCTGTTTCTACCATAGCACAAACAAGTACAGATAGCTATAGTGCTTGGGAAGCTACTGTAGGAGCCCATAAAGGTCATGTACTTGCGACAGCAAGTAATATAAACTATGTGAATGACGCAAAGTTCAAAGTGGGTGTGGCCCTTAGGCTGAATACTTTTAGAGCCAAGAATAAGAAATTTGCTACAGCTCCAGCGATACTCACCTCAGGTGCGAAAGGTCCTCAAGCTATGTTCAAGCCCGATATACTAGAAAATATTGATACGCTGTATATTCCAAATATTACGACACATTCAGTAAATCTTGCTGTATTTTTGGAGTATAGTCTTAGCAATAATGTGGCAGTTGGTTTTGATATAGATGTACTTGGTTTCACCTTGGGAAACGACTTCCTAGTTACTTTACAAGAGCCATTGGGTGATACAAAAACGGTGCAAGCCAAGCCTACAAGATTTAATCTACTATTGGTAAGTGATAATGATATTGGCACACTCAACTCTGAGTTGTATGGTCGTTTTAGGCCAGATAATAGCCGATTTTATGGCAAGGCTGGTGTCTCTTTCTATTTTAGCGAGTTGAAGACCGTAAGAAAATTGTGGCTGGATAACGACAGGTTTAGGTATAAAACACCATTGACACCGTTGGTTGGCGTAGGTTATATTACGACTAATCCTCTATTTTAAATAGCGTTTTCTGTAGGAGTTATCTTTTGCAGGTGCGGTGAGAAAAATATACTACTCGGTATTGCATTGTTTGCATTCGTCTTTTTTGCTCATGCCATGGAGAGTCAGAATGTCAAGAATACGATCTTATTGTCTAAGTGTTAATCTACGATGTCTTAAAATTAAATTTTAGAAAATTTCTTCTAGCTCCAACTTGTAATCGTATTGAAGGTCTTCGTGCATCTTGGCGATGGTCTTTTCTGCTAGCCCTAGTTGCCGTTCAAACATATTTGTAAGCACAGCATTGTTTGTATAGCTGGGTTCCATGTTCTTGAGTTTACGGCAAAAATGGATAAGCAAAGCAGCTTCAGTTTCAGGCTTTTTAGAAAACTTTATGTACTTCTTTATTGTCCGCAGTATTTTTCGCACACTCTTTTTAATGTAATAGTAGTGTTGTTGATTTAAGAGTTCAAATTGCCCATCCATGTATTCAATTACTACCTCTACGTATCCGTCCTCATTTCCTGCTTCAAATAGGAGGTAAGTGAGTAGTTCTTTATTCTCTACTTTGTACTTGCCTAC
>CAWVTO010000198.1:0-3930 GCA_963932895.1 uncultured bacterium | reverse complement strand
TTTTCCAGCAGCATCAAACTTATAGAGTGTCAAACTATTGTCCGACACATATTGATTTCCTTTTGCATCCATAGCGAAGGAGGTAATATTGTTTACCGCCGGAAACGAAAGCGTATCTTGTGCTAAGCTGAGGGTGCTTGCTAAAACACTAATGGTTATAAGTATGTAATGTAACATTTCCTTCTTCTAAAGTAGCGTAGGTGAATTTGCTTACCCAGTCTCCTAGATTTATTAAACGTGCTTTATTGCCTATTGGTACATCTATGGGTTTATGACGGTGCCCAAAGATATAAAAATGGGTATTTTTGGTCTGGCTGTGGTCCATGGCAAATTGGTATTGATACTCTTGTTCCAATGGGATATCAAGTTCATCTTTCACGCCGTTCTTTTTTCTGCTGCTTCTGCTGAGGTAGTTGGCAAGGCCTATTCCAGCGTTGGGATGTAGCCGATGAAAGAGCCATATAGCAGGCTTACTTCTGAATATGCTACGGATAAATTTATAGGCATGTTCTCCCTTGCCTAGTGCATCGCCGTGATGTATAAAGAACTGCTTGCCGTGTAGTTCTCCTTGCCATTCTTCGTCTACAACTTCTACGCCTATTTCTGTAGTAAGGTAGTCAAAGGTCCACATGTCGTGATTGCCTTTGAAAAAATATATTTTTATTCCTGCATCGGTCATAGAAGCAAGTTTGCCCAGCAGGCGGGTATAATGCTTGGGTACTACTGTCTTGTATTCATACCAAAAATCAAACACATCTCCGAGTAGGAACAGTTGATCGCAATCTGGCGTAATCTCTGTAAGCCAACGCACGATTTTTTTCTCACGAAGTAAGGATGCCTCATAACTAGGGGTGCCCAAGTGAAAATCGGATGCGAAGTAGATTTTGCCCATTTTAGTAATGCGAAGTTAGCGGATTAATGTGCTTCTAACCAATTTGCTCCGTGACCAGCTTCTGCTATTACGGGTACTTTGAGCGGCATAGCTCTTTCCATTTCTTCTTTTATTACGATTGTAATTTCTTCCAGTTCCGTTTTGGGTACATCAAACAGCAATTCATCATGCACTTGCAGAAGCATTTTGGTTCCTATATCCATTTTACTAAAGCGATTGTGAATATTAATCATGGCTAGTTTTATCATATCTGCGGCACTGCCTTGTATTGGAGCATTTATAGCATTCCTTTCGGCAAATCCTACTACAGTCTGGTTGCTGGAGTTTATGTCTGGAATAAATCGCTTGCGACCCATCAGTGTTTTTACATATCCATGCTCACGACAGTACTTTATGGTATCGTCCATGTAGGTCTTTACACCACCAAATTGCTCGAAGTAGGAGTCTATCAATTCTTTTGCTTCTCCACGTTTGATCCCAAGGTTTTGTGCTAGGCCAAATGCACCTTGTCCGTATATTAAACCAAAGTTGACACTTTTGGCCTTATACCGTTGATCCTTAGTTACATCTGCTACTGATATTCCAAATACTTTAGCCGCTGTAGCGGTATGTATATCTATTCCGGCATGAAAGGCTTCCATCATTCCGGGGTCTTCTGCAACGGATGCTACTATACGCAGTTCTATTTGAGAATAATCTACTGCTAGTAGTGCATGATTTTCATCTCTAGGCACAAATGCTTTTCGTATCTCTTTACCCAAGTCTGTACGAATAGGAATGTTTTGAAGGTTAGGATTTGTGCTACTAAGTCTTCCTGTAGCTGCTACGGCTTGTGCATAGCTCGTATGCACTCGACCGGTGCTCGGGTGAATTAGTTTGGGCAAGGCATCTACATACGTAGAACGCAGTTTATTTACTTTTCTGTTGTCCAGTATTTTGCTAACTATCTCATGTTCAGTGGCAAGCTTAGTTAGTGTGGCCTCATCCGTTTTGTATTGGCCAGTTTTTGTCTTTTTAGCTTTGGGATCCAATTTCATATGGTCAAAGAGCACTTCTCCCATCTGTTTTGGACTGGCAATATTGAAGTTAGCACCTGACATTTCATAGATGCTTTTTTCCAGGTCTGCCGACATTTCTTCTAGCTCGGTAGAGTAATGGCCAAGAAACCTATCGTCCACTCGTATACCTTCCATTTCCATAGCAGACAGTACGGGTACAAGTGGCATTTCAAGTCGCTGCATGAGGTGTGCTACTTGTTTGTCTATCAGTTCTTGGTGCAGCTTACCTTTCAGTTGCAGTGTGATATCTGCATCTTCGGCAGCATACTCGGTTGCTTTGTCAAGGGGTACATCTCTAAAGTTGAGTTGGTTTTTTCCTTTTTTACCAATGAGTTCTGTGATAGATACGGGCTTATAATTCAAGTATTTCTCAGAAAGAATATCCATTCCGTGTCTACCGTCTGGATTAACAAGGTAATGAGCCAGCATAGTATCAAACTGTGGTCCGGCTATCGTTATATCGTATTTTAACAGAACTTTTAGATCATACTTTAGGTTTTGGGCTATTTTTTCTATGGTAGGAGACGAGAATAAATGGTTGAACTCGCACAGTATGGCCTTGGTTTCTTCAAAATCTGCAGGCATACTTACATAGTACGCTTTGCCTTCTTCGTAAGCGAGTGCTAGTCCTAGAACTTCAGCATCCATTTCTTCTAGCGAAGTAGTCTCTGTGTCAAAGCAAAACGATGTTTGTTTTTCTAATTCGGCTATCAGTTTCTGTCTTTTATCTTGACTGTCAATTAATTGATAATCATGATCTGTAGTAGCTATTGTTTTTAATTCAACTAAGGTTTCTTCTTTTTGAGCCATTACGGGAGATGCAGAAGTAGCAGAACTACTCGGTGCAAAAAGGTCTCCTTGAATAGAAGATGGAGCACTCATCGTTTCTTTGAAAACACGCTTGGTTAGTGTTCTAAATTCTAGCTCGGTGAATAGTTGATTTATTTTTTCCTTGTTGGGTTCCTCTCTGGTCATTGAGGCTTCATTGAATTCTACAGGAACATCGGTAATAATGGTAGCGAGGTGCTTAGACATATACGCCTGCTCTTTGTTTTCTTCTATCTTCTCGCGTAGTTTACCTTTTAGCTTATCGGTGTTTTCATAAATGCCGTCCATGCTTCCAAACTCTTTGAGTAATTTGGATGCTGTTTTGGCACCTACTCCGGGTACGCCGGGTATATTGTCTACGGCATCACCCATTAGACCCAGGTAGTCTATGATTTGTTCCGTTCTATCTAGTCCAAATTTTTCGCAGACTTCTTTAGGTCCCATTATTTCTGGTGGATTACCGCCACGAGCAGGCTTGAACATAAGTGTCTTTTCGGTTACGGCTTGCCCAAAATCCTTGTCTGGTGTCATCATATAGGTAGTGAAACCTTCTTTTTCAGCTCTAGTAGCCAATGTTACAATTACATCATCTGCTTCGTATCCAGGTTTTTCCAATAACGGAATATTGAAGGCATCTATGATTTGGCGAATGAACGGCTCCGATCGTTTTATATCTTCTGGAGTCTCATCTCTGTTGGCTTTGTAGAGCGGGTATTCTTGCTTGCGTATGTTTTCAGATTTGTGATCAAAACATACGGCAATATGGGTGGGATCGTACTTCTCTAGCACTTCAAGTAAAGTGGTAGTAAAACCAAATATAGCATTGGTGTTCAGACCATAAGAAGTAATTCTTGGATTTTTTATAAAGGCGTAATACGAGCGAAATATGAGTGCGTACGCATC
This sequence comes from uncultured bacterium, assembly GCA_963932895.1. Classification (GTDB taxonomy): domain Bacteria; phylum Bacteroidota; class Bacteroidia; order NS11-12g; family UBA9320; genus UBA9320. The sequence continues at coordinate 249 of CAWVTO010000198.1, read as the reverse complement.
AAGCAGGAATAGTTTTTTTTCAGATGACATGATTGATGGTCAAATGTAGAATTAATTATTTATGTATTTGATTAAATTAACCCTTTGAGGAATTTTTCAATGCTCTCAGTTTCTAGTATTGTAAGGTTAATGGGAGAAATATCATGTATAACCTTAGGGCGTTTTGTTGCTACTGCTCTTTTTTGACTTGTGATTATAGTACTGAAAACTAATCAGGTTTATATATATTGATTTACTACCGCCCATTTT
>CAWVTO010000197.1:0-3943 GCA_963932895.1 uncultured bacterium | reverse complement strand
AATGTTCGTGGAGACACGAACAAGTGCTGAATGTTGTGAGGGCATGAACAGGTAGGTTGTATAATGTTCGTGGAGACACGAACACCTACTAAGAAAATATACTCGACGCTTTAGGGTACACTCGCTTTACGTTTAAGCAAGTGTGCGAAGAACAAAAAAAATCCGCTTCCATATGGAAGCGGATTCTACCTTTTCTTATTCGAAAATGATTATTTCTTCTTTAGCTCTGCAATGAGTTTTTCGTTGTTTGCAATGTAGCCATAATCCCCATCCTCGTTTTCTTTTGCCATGGTCAAAGACTTTTCTGCTGTAGCAATAGCCTCTTTTGTTTTACCCAATTTAGCTTGAATTTTTGCTTTGTGATGAACATACCAAAAAGCATCTGCACGCTTCTCTATTGCCGCATTCATCCAAGTAAGTGCTTGGTTCAGGTCCTTGTCGTTTTCTAAATAGAAACGTGCAGCATTATAGTAGGTTCCGGCACTGGGGCCGTCTACTAGTATTTCCTTAATTTGCTTTTCTATCATGCCATTAACATCTGTTTTTACAGCAATGGCTACGTGGGTGTTTTCCCAACTAAGATTCAGGTTTCCGTTAGGGCCTACAAGGTGGCTAAAATCGATAGTGAGCGTCTCTACATTATCACTCAATGCAGTTGGTTTAATCGTAAACCGAGCAACATCTGTAGCTTCTTCATATTTGCCCGCACCCCACAATTCTGTGTTGCTATTTAAGATGATTGTCCACTCTGTTTTGTTAGGAATAGTAAAAAGTGAGTATGTTCCCGCTTTCACGTCTTTTCCTCCTATGTTTACGTCAGTACTAAAAGTAACAGATGTAGCCTTGTTCGCTCCCGTTCTCCATACTTTTCCAAAAGGCACCAATTCACCAAAGACAACTCTGTCTTTTGCTCCTGGACGACTGTAGGTTACACTGATGTCTGTAAGGCCTAGTTTCTGGTTAATAGTAGCCGTAGGACTTGGTTGTGGTGTAGTAAGCTGTGCTTGTGCAGCAGCAGTGATTAACACTAATACTCCTAAGAAAATGTTTTTTATGTTGTTCATGATTTTTTATTGCGTGTATTGAAACGACAAAAATAAGGTAGAATAGTTCATAGTTCACTTACTTCTTCCCTTCACCTCTAAAGTCTTACCAATACAATCAAAAGTAGTAGGAATTCGTATCTTTGTTTGGCACCTGATCCACAATTGAAATTGGAAGCTATAGAAAAACTAATCGCATTTATAGAAAACCCTAAGACGCTTGAAGCAGAAAGAGAAGAGGCTATATCCCAGCTTAACCTTTCAGGTACATCGTCTACAGATATAGAGGAACTAGCCTATACCTATTGGCAAAATTACTTTGCTGAAAATATGGATGAAATACTAAGCGAACGACTGGTCATCATCAGTCATCTGCTACCAGATGGTACTCTCAACGAATGTTTTCAAGATACTTTTCAAGAGTACCAAGACCGTAAAAAACAATTGGGTATAGATGATATGCGTAAGTATTGGGCCCCCTAGTGTAAATGACCGAATAATCCAGTAACCTATAAGAATATTCCAAGTATTACCGCTTGAAATAACGTTACTTGCAAATGGAAAATCATTTGCTCTGAACAGAAATAAAATAACGCCTAAACTATTAAATCAACAACAATGACAGCATTAATAACAGGAGCATCTGCAGGCATAGGAGCAGAACTAGCTAGAGAGTTTGCCAAAGACAGGATAGATCTCATCTTGGTTGCTAGAAGAGAGGAGAGGTTGAAATCGCTCGGAGAAAAGCTTTCTTCTGAATATGGAATAAAGGTGAGCATCATTGCTATAGACCTCTCTCGGCCCAATAGTGCCGACGAACTATACAAAAAAGTGCAGTCTTTAAGACTCAACGTGCACTACTTGGTAAACAATGCAGGTTTTGGAGACAATGGTGAGTTTGTAGATAGCAAGTTAAGCAATCAGGAGAATATGATTAACCTCAATATTATTACCCTTACCAAGCTTACCCATTTGTATGGATCTGATATGAAAGCACGAAAAGGCGGCACTATATTAAATGTAGCATCTACCGCTTCTTTTCAGCCTGGGCCATTAATGGGTGTCTACTTTGCTACCAAACACTACGTTCTTGCGTTTTCTGAAGCTATTGCAGAGGAGCTTAGACCCTATAATGTCTTTGTTACTACATTATGTCCCGGTCCTACCCAAAGTGAGTTTGGAGAGCGAGCTGGCTTTGATATGGTTGTCCCTAGCGATTCAAGTCCTTTTCCTGTTTCTGCAGACGTCGCTAAATTTGGCTATGCCCAAATGAAGAAAAAAAAGGTGGTCGCTATTCATGGTCTATGGAACACGATACAGGCAACTGCCATACGCTTTATACCACGTTTCCTAACTAGAAAGATTGTGTATTATAAGATGAAAAACTAGTATCTAGCCCCAAGTACATTGAGGTGATGCCTCAGATGGCCAGTGATAAGGTACCCAAACAATACGGGCTGTACAACAAATCCGTTGGCCATTCCTTTGTACTTCATATTGGTCTCGTCCATACTGCTATACAAGTCTATACTCGCATCTCTTAGTCGGGTAAACTCTGCGATAATATCCGATAGTTTTCGTTGGTTTGCTTTAGAGTTTTTGGCGTATGAATTGTGGTCAAAACCCGGAAGTTCATTCATTTCGCCACGGGCTATTGATAGTGAGCGGTACTGAAAAATACGCTCTGTATCAATCACATGCTGCAGCATATCGTTCACAGTCCATTTACCCTCTTGGTACGTATATGTTCCTTTGTCTTCAGAAATATCTGTTGCCCACGCAGTAAATTCTGACTTCGAGTTTATCATCGCCTCTATCATATCATCCTCACCAACTAACTTCAAGTACCCATCAAAATATGCAGGTACATTCTCTAACCACTCTTTAGACATGCCGCGAAAGTAATTTTTTAAGGCATATTTGCTTTAGTTTAACAATAATGTCGGACGCTTCATAAGCGAAGAACACCATAACACCAATGCAACGTATAAAAAAACAAATACCCAACCTACTCACGCTAGCTAATCTACTGTGTGGTACACTAATGATTATCAGTGCATTCCAACTTCAGTTTGTAACGGTAGCTTGGCTTGCCGTGGCCGCTTTGGCTTTTGATTTTTTGGATGGCACTGCTGCTAGATTACTTGGTGTAAGCTCGCCCATGGGAAAAGAACTCGATTCTATGGCAGATATGGTCAGCTTTGGGGTGGCACCAGCATTGGTTCTGTACAATTATTGGGAAAACGAACGGTTTGGCGAAACAAGTACGTTTGATATACCATATATAGATGATATTATCCCTTTCTTCCCTTTAGTAATCGCCGCTTTTGCCGGCTACCGCTTAGCCAAGTTCAATATCTCAGAACAGTCTAACGACTACTTTCAGGGCTTGCCTACACCCGCATTGGCTTTAGCCTGCTTTGCCCTTCCTCTTGCTGCAGAGCAATTTGAACTGGCAAACATCTTTCTTAATTATCCCCTTTTTATTATTCTTTTCAGTCTAGTTGGCGGCATACTCTTGGTAAGTAAAATAAAACTTTTTTCACTTAAAATAGGTTCAAAAAACCGACCGCTCAATAGGCTAAGAATAGTATTGGTAGTGGTCTGTGTGGGTTTAGTTATCTCGCTTCATTTTGTGGGAGCATTTCTTTGCCTCATGGTGTACATACTTTTTTCTTTGTTTGCACAAAAAATCATAACTTAATATCCTTTTATTTGCGTTAAGAAATTAACGGAATGAGAGACCAAATATTTGACTTACTAGACTTAGAACTAAAACGCCAACAAGAGGGAATAGAACTCATAGCATCAGAAAATTTTACATCAGAAAATGTAATGAGAGCTATGGGCAGTGTATTTACCAATAAGTACGCAGAAGGCTTGCCAGGTAAACGCTATTA